>JAMPYE010000529.1 GCA_023700825.1 Thermoanaerobaculia bacterium
CGACATCCGTGCCGAGGAAAATCGCTCAGTTCTCAATTCTCAACTCCACATTCTCAATTCACGGTCCGGCGTCAGTGCCTGAATCACCAGCGCCGTGAGGATGACCGTGACGCAGCCAACGACGTTGTACCAGAGGAACGCGATACCCGTTCCGAACGCGCAGTAGAGCACGGCGGCCTCGGCGGCGATGGCGCCGATGAAGACGGCGTTCCCACGCACCTTCCTGAAGTAGAACGCGACGAGGAAGACACCGAGGATCGTGCCGTAGAAGAGCGAGCCGACGATGTTGACGAGCTCGATCAGCGACGGCGCGAAGCGGTGCGCCACCATCGCGAAGCCGAGCGCGAAGAGCCCCCAGAAGACCGTCATGATCTTCGACGTCTTGACGTAATGCGCGTCCGACTCGTTGGGGCGGATCGATCGCTTGTAGACGTCGATGACGCTCGTCGACGACAGTGCGTTCAGCTCCGACGCGACCGAGGACATCGCCGCACAGAAGACCGCCGAGATCACGAGGCCGATCAGGCCCGCTGGCAGATAGCGCATCACGAAAGTGAGAAAGATGTAGTTCGTGTCGGTGGTCGCGGCCTTGGGGTCGTTCGCCTTCATCAGCGCGACCGCGTCCTTGCGGACCTCGCGGAACTTCCCATCGGCATCGCGCAGCTCCGTCGACGCACGATTGACAGCCGATTCGTCACCCAGTTCGCTGGCGGCGACCAAGGCCTCGACCTTCTCGCGCCGCGCCGCGTGCGTCTCCTCGTGCCGCGCCTCGAGCGCCTTCCACTCCGCGCCCCGCGGGCTCGCCGCGATCTTGTCGACCTCGACGTGATTGAAGAACAAGGGAGGCGCGACGAACTGGAAGAAGACGAACACCATGATTCCGACGTAGAGGATGAAGAACTGCATCGGGATCTTCAGCAGCCCGTTGAAAAGCAGGCCGATCCGGCTCTCGGCGATCGAGCTCCCCGTGAGATAGCGTCCGACCTGCGACTGGTCGGTGCCGAAGTACGAAAGCTGCAGGAAGAGCCCGCCGATCAGCCCGGACCAGAAGTTGTAGCGGTTGTTCCAGTCGAACGAGAAGTCGATGGCGTTCATCCTCCCGAGCTTGCCGGCGACGACGGTCGCGTCGTAGAGCGACAGCGCCGGAGGGAGCTTCACGAGTATGACGACGACCGCGACGAGCATCCCGAACATCGCGACGCCGAGCTGCAGCCGGTTGGTCTTCTCGAGCGCCTTCGAGCCGCCCGTCGCGACGTAGATGATCACGAGCGTGGCCATGACCACATTCGTGGCGTAGAGGTCCCAGCCGAGAATGATCGAGAGGATCAGCGACGGCGCGAAGATCGTCAGCCCCGCGGAGAGGCCGCGCTGGAGCAGGAAGAGCGACGCGGCGAGGGCGCGCGTCTTCAGGTCGAACCGTCCCTCGAGGTATTCGTAAGCCGTGTAGACCTTGAGCCGGTGGTAGATGGGGACGACGGTGACCGACAGCACGATCATGCCGACGGGGAGCCCGAGGTAGAACTGCACGAAGCGCATCCCGTCGACGTAGGCCTGTCCGGGGGTGGAGATGAAGGTGATCGCGCTCGCCTGCGTCGCCATGATCGAGAAGAGCATGGTGTGCCATTTCATGCTCCGGTCGGAGAGCATGTAGCCCTCGAGCGTGGTGGCACGGCGTCCCTTCCAGACGCCGTAGCCCACGACGAGGAGCTGCGAGAAGACGAGAACGAACCAGTCGAGGCCGCTCACGAGAAGTGCCTCGTGATCAGGCTGAAGGCGACGACCAGGAGGACGAGGGCCGCGAGCACCGCGGTGTAGAGACGCGACCAGCTGCCGCCTAACGGAGGCGGCTCGTCGGCTCCCTGCCGGCCGTTCGTCTCGTCACGAGGCGCGGTCATCAGGGATCCTTACCGCGAGCGCGCCGCGACGAGGTTGAGGAAGAGCTTGTACGCGCCCGGCACGCCGGCGGGAAGCTGGCGGAAGAAAGCAAGGCCAGTGTAGACGTAGAGCCCTTTCCCGTGCCGCAGCGCGACGAGCGAGCCGTCGAGCGGCTCCTCGCCCGGATCGTTCGACGCGATCGGCGACTCGAACGCGGCGTCCCGCTCCCCGGCGAAGTAGAGCCCGCGCTCCTGCACCCATCCGTCGAAGTCGGTCGCGGAGATTTTGTTAGGCGTCGTCATCATTGGATGGTCGGGGAGTAGCATCGACATCGGGGCTTCTTCGACCGTCACGCGGCCTCGCGAGATCTTCAGCGGCTTCGGCGCGATCCGGTCGGGCAACGAGCGGTCTGCGGTGTTGTACTGCACCACCATCGTGCCGCCTCGCTCGACCCACGCGAGAAGGCGATCGATCTGCCGCCCCAGCGCCGGCCGCGTGTTGAACGCGCGCACGCCGAGGACGATCGCATCGAGACCTGCGAAGTCGGAGATCGCCAGGTCGTCGTCGCTCAGCGTCACGACTTCGTACCCGCACTGCTTCAGTGCCGCCGGAACGTCGTCGCCCGAGCCTACGATGTAGCCGATCTTCGAGCCGATGCGGCGAAGATCGTCACGCACGAAGCGAGTCGCCGCGAGCTCGTGGTAGACCTGCGGCGGGATGTGCTCGTAGTCGATGGCGACTCGCGACATTGCGGCGAGCGGCCCTCCGTTCTCCAGCTCGATCGCGACCCGCGCGTCGGCTTTCGCTTTCGGCGGCGTGACCGTGAACGCGACCACATTCTCGTCCCCTTTTCGACGCAGCATGACGTCGTGCGATCCCGGCGTGACGACCCATCCCGCAGGAACCTTGAGGCGGACCTTCAGCGCCATGTTCTCCTCGGCGCCGCGAACGGTGACGCGCACCTGGCGAGCGGCGGTGTCGGGGAAGACGTAGACCGGCTCCTTGAAGCTCGCCGTGGCTTTCGGCTCGATCGCGAACGGGCGGTAGAGCTCGCCGCGCACAGGGTCGACCCATCGGTAGAGCGCCGGGCTGACGAAGTCGAGCTCGCGGCCCGCGATCGCGATGCGGAAGCGAACAGGAAGCGCCGCGCCGGCTTCGGGCAGGCCGATGAGCGCGAGTTCGTCTACGTGGTAGTGCCCGGGATCGGGAGCGCGCTCGAGCCAGTACGGCTGCGTCGGCGTCGCGTCGGCGGGAACCGTGATCTCGAGGTCGTTCGCGACCGGCGCGTTGAACGCCGCATCCTGCGCCGCGGCCTTTTTCTCCGCGCCCCATCCCGGCTCGATCGACACGACCTTCATCGGCATCGACGAGCGGTTGATCACCGTTGCCTTCACCGAGACCTTCGAGCCCGGAGTCGCGGTGGCCGACGACGCGATCGCTTCGACCCAGAGCCCCGTCGCGCTGCGGATCACTTCGAGGATCTCCTCGCGCTTGGCGCCGGCCCAGTGCTTGTCCTCGACGCGATCGAGCGCGTCGAGAGCCTGGATGAGGAACGGCACGACTCCCTGCGGGTTCTTCTCGTCGAAGCTCTTCTCGGCCTCGGCGAGGATCGACGCCACGGCCGGACCTCCCTTGAGCCGCGACCACGACACGTCGATTCCTTCGAGCGGATCGCTCGTCGCCGGCGCGCCGTCGAGA
>JAMPYE010000530.1 GCA_023700825.1 Thermoanaerobaculia bacterium
CAAAAAAGAGATCGCGAAGAAAGTCAACAAGATGACGGCCACTGCCAAGAAGAAGACCGCGAGCGCGGTCAAGGCGGTGAAGAAGGCCGCCGCGCCGAAGATCAAGGCCGTCAAGAAGGCGGCCGCACCGAAGATCAAAGTCGCGAAAAAGAAGACCGCAGCCATCGCGGCGAAGGTCAAGAAGACCGCCGTTCGCGTCGCTGAGGACGCGAAGAGCGCCGCCACGCCGGTCGTCAAGAAGGCGCGCCGTGCCACCGGCAACGCCCTGATCACCGCAGGCAAGAAGATCCGCTAGTAACGCGGGACGCGAAACCGCGAAGCCGCGAACGGGAGAGAGCTTTGCTCTCTCCCGTTTTTCGTGGCGTGGCGTCCTTCGCGCGAACCCGCGCCCCACGGCTTCACGTTGCCCGTCCCACAGATTCGCGTTCCACGTCCCGCGTTTCGCGTTCCCCCATCTGCTATTCTTCGAGGATGGAGCGCGTCGCCGATCTTCACACCCACACGAGGCACTCCGACGGCCTGTACGAGCCGCGCGACCTCGTCGACCGCGCCGCCGCGGCCGGCATTTCGATCCTGTGCATCAGCGATCACGACAACCTGGCCGCGTCTCGCGAGATGCGGGCGCACGCCCGATCGCTCGGG
This sequence comes from Thermoanaerobaculia bacterium, assembly GCA_023700825.1. GTDB lineage: Bacteria > Acidobacteriota > Thermoanaerobaculia > Gp7-AA8 > Gp7-AA8 > JACPDH01. The sequence goes on from JAMPYE010000530.1 coordinate 643, forward strand.
ATCCTCCTCGTTGCCGGCACCGAGCTCTCGTGCCAGCACCGTGGAGTCGACGTTCACGTGCTCGCCTACGGCGTCGACGTCGACGATCCAGCTCTCGAGACCCGTCTCGCCTCGTTTCGCCGGACGCGGGACACGCGCGGCGAAATGATGGTCGAGCGGCTTCGCGAGCTCGGCTATCCGGTGAGCATCGAAAGGGTCAGACAGATCGCGGGCAGCGGAGCGCTCGGACGCCCTCACGTCGCGCGCGCTCTCATCGAGATCGGCGCCGTCGACACGATGGACGCCGCGTTCGACAAGTTCCTCGGGCAGGGACGCCCGGCGTTCGTCGACAAGCAGCGCTTCCGGATCGACGAGGTCGTCGCGCTCGTTCGCGACGCGGGCGGAGTGAGCTCGATCGCGCATCCGACGCTCTATCCCAATCACCGCGCCCTCGTGAACGAGCTGCTCGACGCCGGAATCGACGGCATCGAGACGAGGCACCCCGACGTCGACGCCGCGAATCGCGACTTCTACGAGCGTCTCGCGCGCGATCGCGGCCTGCTCGTCACCGGCGGCTCGGACGACCACGGCAACGGCGGGCCCAAGTCGATCGGCTCGATCCTCGTGCCGGAGTCGCTGATCGTAGGCCTCCTCGAGCGGATCGACATGTAGGGTGTAGTGGCAACGGCTTCGGGCCGTCGCGCCGAGGCCGGAGGCCTCCGCCACGAAACATGGCTCAATCGACCGTGACTCTCAGCGCCATCTGGAGCGACATCGAGCGCGAAGCGCTGCGCCTCGGCGCCATGCGCGTCGGAGCGACGCCGCTGATCGATCAGCACGCGGAGCGCTTCGCGGCGTGGCTGGACGAGGGACACGAGGCCGGGATGACCTACCTCCGACGGAACCTCGGCACGCGTCGCAACCCGCTCTCGCGCTTTCCCTGGGGGCGCTCGGTCGTCGTCATTCTCGTCCCTTACGGGCCCGAGAGACCGCATGGCGCCGCCGGCGCGCTCAGCGGCGGCATCGCGCGCTACGCGCAGGGCGACGACTATCACGGCGTCGTCGAAGAGATGCTCCGCGGCCTCGAGGCGAAGCTCGCCGTTCTCGCGCCGGGCACGAGGAGCTGGCGCTACGTCGACACCGGCCCGTTTTCGGACCGCTCGCTGGGCGCGCAGGCGGGGCTTGGGTGGATCGGAAAGAATGCGATGCTGATCGATCCGGAGTTGGGCTCGTACTTCTTCATCGGCACCCTCGTGACATCGCTCGACCACGACCTCGACGTCACGGAGATCACCGACCGCTGCGGTGAGTGCACCCGTTGCGTCGACGCCTGCCCTACCGGTGCGATCCTGCCGGACCGTTTCGTCGACTCGCGCCGCTGCATCAGTTACCTGACGATCGAGCATCGCGGCGCGATCGACCCCGCGCTAGCCGCCCGCCTCGCGGGAAACGTCTTTGGCTGCGACATCTGCCAGGAGGCCTGCCCGTGGAACGCTCATGCGCCCGAGGGGCACTCGGCGTTCCAGACGCGCTCCGGCTACACGGGGCGCCCCGTCACGGATCTGCTCACGATGTCGCAGGCGGAGTTCTCGACACTCTTCAGCCGCAGCGCCGTGAAGCGCGCGAAGCGTGCCGGCATGATCCGGAACGCAATCCTCGCGGCGGAGGACATCCCTGCGGCAGTGATCGGGCGAGCCGGCAGCGAAACGGACGAGGGCATCGTTGCGGCGCTCGCACTGCGACGATCCACCCGCCGTTGAGTCGAACGCTCCATCGCCGCGGTTTTGCGCGACAATGAGGCATCGCTACACAACGAGGGGGTATCCGTGACGGCTGACGGCACCGCTACATCCAAGGGAACGATCCTGAAGAGCCTCATGAAGTTCCTCGAACTGGACCTGACGAGGGAACAGCTCGAGAAGGCGCTGTCGACGATTCCCGCAGAGGAGGCCGCGCTCGCCCGCGGGCGAATCCTCCCTTCGCTCCACGTTCCGGAGGCGATGCTGAATCGCCTGACCGACGCGGCAGCGAAAGCGAAAGGAGAGGATCTGGAGAAGTTCGGGATGCGCGCCGGGCTCGCCGAGCTCAACGACTCGATCGGCGTCTACCGCGTGTTTCTCATGGCCCTGTCGCCTCCCTCGCTCATTTCGAAGGTGTCGACGTTTTGGAGTCAGATCCACAACACGGGAAGCCTCGTCGTCCTCGACCAGTCGAAGACGCACGTCCGCTTTCAGCTGAAGGATTTCCCGTCGGAGCGACCTCACTGCGCCCGCCTGACTGGATGGTGCCACGGGCTCGCCGAGATGACGAAGGTGAAGAACGTGAAGATCCTTCACGACAGGTGCATGACCCGAGGCGCCGCCCACTGCGAGTGGGAGTTGCGCTGGGACGCTTGAACGCGAAACGCCGAACGCGAAACGCGAAACCGTGAAGCGGTTCTCGCATCGAGCTCAGACAAAAGGGCCGCCGATATCCGGCGGCCTTTCGTTCACTTCGTGCTTTGCGGTTTCGCGTTTCGAGTTCCGCGTTTGGCGTTCTCAGTGCGTGTGATCGTGCCCGTGATCGTGGCCGTGGTGGTCGTGATCGTGATCGTGTCCCTGCCCGCCGAACTGCGCGGGCGCGCGGAGGCGGGTGGCGTCGGTGACGTGCTTCGCGAGGGCGATGAAGGCCGCGGTCGCCGGAGACGCCGGGTCGAGGCTGACGATCGGCTCGCCGGAGTCACCGCCGACGACGACCTTCGGGTCGATCGGGATCTCGCCCAGGAATGGCACGCCGAGCATCTCCGCGGTCTTCTTCCCGCCGCCGTGCCCGAAGATCTCCTCGCGTTCGCCGCAGTGGCGACAGATGAAGAAACTCATGTTCTCGATGATGCCGAGCACGGGGACGTTGACCTTGCGGAACATCGCCAGCCCTTTGCGCGCGTCGATGAGCGCGACGTCCTGCGG
>JAMPYE010000531.1 GCA_023700825.1 Thermoanaerobaculia bacterium
GATCTTCGGCCTGCCAGCTTCGAGAACGTTCTTTTCGATCGACGGGACGATGATCACGTCGAAGTCGAGCTTCCCGCTCCGAACCGTCTTGTTGTCGATCGACTTCGGCTCGAACCCGAAGTTCTCCAGCAGCCAGCGCGTCCAGCCTTCGTCCATCGACGGGCGCCACGGTTTGTAGATTGCGACGCTGGGCGCGCGCAGCGGCTTCGCGCTCGCCGCGCTCTTCGTCAATGGAACGATCGGAACTCGCGCCTCGGCCGCGACCGCGCGCGCGGCCTCCGCGGCCCTCGGGTCGAGGTAGATCGTCCCCGGCGCGAACTGGGTCGGAACCGGCGCCTGCGTCAGATCGCTCTCGATCCCCCCGCCGAACGCGACCGACCCGCCACCCTTCAGCGCGGCGTTGATCACGCGCGCGGCCTCGGGGCCCCGGTACTCCACCGCATAGGCTGGTGCGGGTTGGAGCGGCGACGGCGCGGCCTGCTCGCGGCGGAACCAGGGGGCGAGCTTCGGCGCATCGAACAGGATCGCCGGCATCAGAGTCTTCTCGACCGTAACGCCCATCATCATCGGGAGCGTCCAGGTCGCAACGTCATACGGCCTCAGGATCTCGGAGCTGCCGGTGAGCCTGACCTCCGGGTAGCGCTGCGGCTCCATCAGTTCCTCGACGAAACGCTTGAAGGGCTGTGAGAGCGGGATCCAGTAGTCGCCGTTCTCGCCGATGATGACGTCGACGTTGTGGTCGGCCATCAGCTCGGCAAGGCGTTTCGCCGTCGCAATGTCGCGCTGCATGCCGGGGATCCTGTAGGCCTCCCGCAGGCGCGACGATTCGATCGCGAGCTTCGCGCGGGTCATCTTGTTGCGGAGCAGGTCCTCCCGCCGGTCGGCTGCGATCTCGAGCAGCGCGTCGGAGGCGATGCGCTCGTAGTCCATGATGTCGCGCATCCGCCACCACCCACCCTTCCACGGGTTCGGGTAGTTGATCTGCGCCTTGTAGTCGGTCAGCCCCTTGGCTCCGCCTTCGAGCTCGTTCGGGTCGATGTAGACCGGCGAAGCGAAGCGGGCCGACGCAACCTCGAGCAGGAGCCCGGTCATGTTCTTCCACCACGCCGTGTTTCGCGTGCCGCCCATCCAGTAGGCGTCGAAGCCGTAGCCGTAAATGACTCCCGACTTGCCTGCCTCCTCGAGCCGCATCGCCATGTTCGATCCGATGAGGTTGACCTCGCGCCAGATGAGCGGATGCACGTCGGGGTCGACCGGATCGGCAAACGGCGGGATGAACATCCGTGGCCCCTCGCGGCCCATCTGATGCTCGTCGACGAACACCTGCGGATACCACTCGTGGTAGAGCGCGCGACTCAGCGCGCGCGTCTCCTTCTGCGTGAGCATGAACCAGTCGCGGTTGTTGTCGTGGCCGACGTAGTGGTGGTAGAGCCACGGCATCGGGCCGCCCTCGTGCTTCGTGCCGAGGTACTTTCGATACCACTCCGTCTCCATGATCTGGCCATCGGGGTTCAGGGACGGGACGAGCAGCAGAATCACCTCGTCGAGCTGGCGGAGCGTCTTCGGGTCGCTCGCCGTCGCGAGCGCGTGCGCCCACTCCATCGCCATCTGGCTCGACGCGATCTCCGTCGAGTGGATGTTGCAGGTTACGAGCACGATCGCCCGTCCCTCTGCCGCGAGAATCCCGATCTCTTCCGAAGTGAGGCCGCGCGGGTCGGAGACCTTTCGCGCGAGCTCCTTGAAACGTGCGAGGTTGGCGATGTTCGCCTCGGACGAGATCACCGCCATGATCATCGGCTCGCCGAGCGTCGTCTCTCCGAGCGTTTCGATCGAGACGCGGGGCGATGCCGCGTCGAGCATCGCGAAGTAGTCGCGGATCTGCCGGTAGTCGGCGACGACCCGGTCCTCGCCGATGGACATCTTCAGGTGCTCCGAAGGCGTGGGAAGCTGCTGGGCAAGGCCGGTTGTCGAAACGAGAACGACTGCGAGCAGCGTGGCGAGGCGGGAAACAAGTTTCATCGTGGCTCCGATCACTGTCTGTCGGAGGGGATTGTAGTGTCCCGCACTACGGAAATCGACGACGCGGCTTCAACGATCCCTGATCAGTGCTTCGTCGCGCCGATCGGCCGCAGATGCCATCGCAGCGCGATGACCAGCGCGCACACGCACAGGATCGACGTGAACACGGGTGTCATCAGCGTCTCCTTCTCGAGCGAAGGCAAGATCGCGGGAAGCCCCACGGACGTGAAGTTGATCGACGTATGGATGACGATCGCGAGCCACAGATTGCCTTCGGTCCGGATCCAGAACCAGGTGAAAACGATCGCGAACGCGACGACCGCGATGGCGAACAGCGCGATCGAACTTCCCTTCTGCGCCGCTCCCTCGAGCCAGAAAAGCGGCAGATGCCAAACCAGCCACATCAGCGCGATGACCAGGCTCGACCCAAGTGGCCCGACACGAGAAAGCAGCCTCGGTAACGCGAAGCCGCGCCATCCCATCTCCTCGCCGAGCGGACCGCCGACGATCAGGATGACGATCCAGAGGAGCGGAGCCATCCAAAGCTTGTCGAGGTTCGCGAACGCCGGAGCGTCGCCCTTCGCAACGAGGTCGGCTGCCGCGGCGAGCACAAGGACGAGCATCGGCGCGAGGATCGCGATCGCGTAGTCCACCATGCGGGCGCGAAAGCGGTGAATCGGACGCAACAGCGCACCGACTCCGCGCAAGCGCGCCGCAACGAGGATCGCGGCAATGGAGGGCCCGAACGAGCCCCACGGCATGACCGGGATCCGCGCCTCGATCCACCCGTGCTGGGACGCGATCGTCGGAATCCAGAGCCCCCACGACAGCGCGAGCGCGAGGAACATGAACGCGACGACCGGCACGAGCGTCGGCTCAGGGTGCGATACCGGATTCGGCGTTGTCATGGCGCGGTGATACGGGAGCGGGAGCAGCAGGTTGCACGTGATCGCGGCGTCATCGCACAACTGGCACTGTCGCCGAGACTCCGATCCAACTGCGGCGAGACACCAGTCGCCTTCGGCGACGCGCAGGCAGGAGTGCCTGCGCCACACAGGATTGCTCTCGCCTGTCGCCTCTCGCCTTCCGCCTGGCTCTGACTACTTCGCCGTCGCGAATGCCGCGAGGATCGACTTGAAGACACCGAAGCCGTCGGCGTTGCCGAGGACTTCCTCGGAGCAGCGCTCGGGGTGCGGCATCATGCCGAGAACGTTGCGCTCGCGATTGCAGACGCCGGCGATGTTGCGCGCCGCGCCGTTGGGGTTCGCGGCCACGGTGACGTTGCCTTCCGGATCGCAGTAGCGGAAGACCACCTGGCCGTTCGCCTCGAGCTCGTCGAGCGCGCGATCGTCCGCGAAGAAGTTCCCTTCCCCGTGCGCGATCGGAATCCGCATGACCTGGCCCTCCGCCATCGCGCCGGTGAACGGGGTCGCCGCGTTCTCGACGCGGAGATGAACGTCGCGGCAGATGAAGCGGAGGTGCTGATTCCGCATCAGCGCGCCGGGGAGCAGGCCGACCTCGGTCAGCACCTGGA
>JAMPYE010000532.1 GCA_023700825.1 Thermoanaerobaculia bacterium
AGGAGTGGGTGTTCGACAACCCGCGCACCGTCCGGATCTCGCCGATCGGCGTGAAGCCGGTGGTGCTGCACCGGTTCCTCCGTCAGCTCGTGGTTGAGTACAACGTCATCGCGACGCTCTGCGCCCCGCGCTCGGGCAACCAGAAGGGCTACGCTTCACACTGCACCTCTTCAGGCTGATTGACCATAGGTTCTGCCTTCATGGCGTTAGGGCCGCGTTTCTTCCACTTGTGCTTGCTCGGCGTCCGGGCATCCGGCAGCTCGTAGAGGCACTGTCCCTTGTCGTCGTAGGTGTGGGCCCGAAGGTAACCCTTGAGGCGCCAGACCTTCGCAGTGGACACGGCGACGCTGAGGCGCTCGGCGATCTCCTGGATGGTGAGCAGCCCGCGTGCGCGAAGGCGATCGAAGCGGCTCTTCAGCCCGTATGCCAGGCGGATCCGCCTGATTGCGAGACGGTGCAGTGGTAGGCCCTCCCCGGAGACGTAGCCCCGTCCGTTGAGGAGATCGGCGATCTCGATATCGGTGTGGTGCTCGAGCATGCCGTCGATCTCGGCAACGAGCTCCGAGCTCGTCTGGCGAAGCGCCCACGCCGGAAGCGGCGGCGACAACGTAATCGTGCGCGTCGTGCCGCCGCGGAACCGTACGTGCACGGTGATCTGTGTGCCGCGAACGAGGGTGACGTCTTCGATCAACAGCCGGATCATGCGCTTGCGCTCACGATCCGGGGTGGCGGGGTCGCCCCAGATCGCGGGGAAGTCTACGGCCAGGGCACGCACGCCGTCGCGTTGCCGGTCGGTGAACTCGGCGCGGTCGGCCTGCCGGCGGGTCTCGTATTCGGCCTGCGCGTCGGCGACCGCGCGGAGCTTCTGGTTCCACTCTGCCTCGAGCACGTCGGCGACCAGACGGTTGGCAGGATCGACCTGCATGTACCGCCGGCGCAGGGCATCCGCCTCGTACCGCGCGCGCTCCACCTGCCGGGCCCGCAGGCGATCGGCCTCTTCGACCCGGACCCGGATCTCGGCCTGGACCGCGAGGGCGACCTCGATGGCCTTCGCGGTCATCGCCTCGACGAGCAGCTCCCCGATCTTCCGGTCGACCTGGGCCCCGACGATGACCTGGCACGGCTTCCGTGCCTGCTCGATGCCATCCTTCTGACACACGTAGTCGGGCCAGCCGACTCCGTTCCGATGATGGTAGCGCACCGTCATTCTTCCACCGCAGACGCCGCAGACGACGAGCCCCTGCAGGAGCGCCGTCCCTTCCCGGGGTGGGGTCCGCGTGCGCTCCGGGTCGCGGGCCGCGGTGTTCTCACGCAGACGACGCTCGTTCTCCTCGAACTCCTCCCATGTGATGTAGCCGTCGTGCGTTCCGGGGAGAAGAGCCGTCCATTCCTCACGCGCCAGTCGCAGGAAATGTGCGCTCCCATCGCCACGTTTGCGCTGGCGCGTCCGCCCGAAGCAGAAGGCGCCGGCGTACCTCGGGTTGTGGAGAATCTCGAGTGCACGCGACGTCTCGAGAGCGTTCCAGACCAGCTCGTCGCGGGCGCGCGACGGCCGACATGGAAAGCGGAGGCCGCGGTCCCGGAACGCCCGCACGGTCGCTGTGGCCGAGCCGGTTTCGCGAAAGATGTGGAAGAAGGCGTGGATGCTCTCCCGCACTTGGATGTCCGGGTCGAGCACGACCCGACCGTTCGCATAGACGAGCCCGACGGGAAGGGGCGTCTCCAGCTCGCCACGCCGAGCCTTGTTGAGGATGCCCCCGCGGAGTCGCGCGCGCAAGACATGGAGCTCCGCCTCGCTCATCGTCCCCTTGAGACCGAGCAGCAACCGGTCGTTGAAGTGGGCGGGATCGTACACCCCGTCCTCGTCGAGGATCAGGGTGTCACCGAGTGCGCAGATCTCCAGCAACCTGTGCCAGTCCGTGGAGTTGCGTGCCAGCCGGGAGACCTCCAGACCCATCACGATGCCGGCGCGGCCCAGCCCCACCTCCGTGACGAGCCGCTGGAACCCTTCGCGGTCGGCGGCCGAGGCGCCCGACTGGCCGAGGTCAGAGTCGATGACGGTGATCTGCTCGACCGGCCAACCGAGGGCGACAGCGCGCTGGCGGAGGTCATACTGGCGTCGCGTGCTCTCCGTGTTCTCGAGCACCTGTCGCAGCGTGGATTGGCGCACGTACAGGTAGGCCGTGCGCTTCAGGTGGCGGGGGAGGACCTTCTGGTGGGCTTCTGCGTTCATGGCGGGACCTGGTGGAGGGCGATCGGGAGACGGAGGCGAGCAGGCAGGCCAGCTCGGCGAGCAGGCGATCGGTGGGCGGATTCCGAGGCGGTAACGACGCAATCTCGGGTTCGGATGTGGGCAGTCGCACCCTTCCGGCGAAGGCCTCCATCCAGCGGGGCATCCCTCCGCGCAGGATCTCGATGAGTCCCACCTCGGCAGTGCGCGCACCCCGGAGCCACGCGTCGCGGGCGACCTCGTACCCGGCGGTGAGTTCGTCGTCGGACCCGAGGACCGCCGCTACGACCGTTTTTTTTCGACACGCGCGAGTGCACGCTCGAGGCTCCGCGGATGCACCGGGAAGCCGAAGCGCTCCTCGACCCTCGACGCCATCACGGCGGAGTCGAGGGAGCTGTCGTCCGCACGCAGTCCCGCAACAAAGACCATCACCTCGTCCGTGAGCTTTCGCGGGTGCTTCGGGCCGCGCTTCAGCGGGAGGAGGCCGGGGAGTCCTCCGCGGGCAAAGCCCTCCTGTGCCGCGTAGAACGTCGGCCGGGAGAAGCCGTACGTCGTGGCCGCGCGCTGCACGGACCACCCCTCGACCCGCACGCGGCGAAGCATCTCGTACTTCACCTGGACCGAGTCCCGCCGGTCGAAGAAGTCGCCGGTGTCGAAGAGTGCGTCGTGCACCTCGTCGGACGACGGGTTGGCGGCTCCCCGGGACTTGAGGGCTGCGAGCTTCGTGTCGGGCGAGGGTGGCGGCATGAGGATCGTAAGATGATTTATACCGAAAGATGGTCCGCTGACAAGGTCCATCCACCTCGATCTCTGCATAATGCCGGTTGGCGATCGGCCTCCGTCGACGATCCGAGGACGCTATTTGCTTTACACCTTCGGCGTCATTTCCCTTACACGTCCCGGCGATTCGGGGCCGTCCTCTCACCTGCATCTCGTGGCGATGATGTCCGCGAGCCGCAGGAGGTCGGCTGCCCGGAAGTCCGCAGAACCGCCTGCCGCGACGACGTGAACGTCGGGCTCCACGATGTCCGTCCAGCTTGCGGGCATGCGCGCGAGCTCACCATCGTCGCGGTGGTAGTAGACCCGGTCCTCACCCCACGCCGAACGGTAGTCGACGAGCGCGAACTCCCGGCCGCAGAGGGGATGAAACGGGTGGATGATTCGGAAGACCCGATGCGAATGGACGCCATCGGGTGCAGTTGACTGAGGATTCCAAGGGCAGCGTGGAGCGCGTTGTCGGCTACGTGAAGAACAGCTTCCTGCGCGTGCGGAAGTTCCGGGACCTCGCGGACCTCGAAGCGCAGCTCGCCAAGTGG
>JAMPYE010000533.1 GCA_023700825.1 Thermoanaerobaculia bacterium
CAAAATTCGTCACCTGGCGCGATCGTCGGTGAGGCGCGGCGCTGTAACGGTCTTGATCACAGTCACTTGGCCGAGCGCGTAGCTTGGTACGATTTTTGATAGGCAGAGGGTGTTCCAACTAACTTCAGGAGGAAAATAGAAAATGATGCGTATTTCCAGGAATCAGAAGGGTTTCACGCTCATCGAGCTGCTGATCGTCGTCGCGATCATCGGCATTCTGGCTGCAATCGCAATCCCGAACCTGCTCACGGCGATGCAGCGCTCGAAGCAGAAGAGGACGATGGCCGACATGCGCTCGATCGCGACCGCGTGGGAAGCCTATGCCACGGACATGAACGCTTACTCGGCGGCAGGCGCGGCTGGCGATCTCGACTATGCGGCGTTCAAGGATTTCACCTTCGCCTCGCTGTCCGCGAAGCTCTCGCCGACCTACATCCGTAATACCCCCCAGAAAGACGGTTGGAGCAGGCCGTTCAACTACGGCGTCGACAACGTTACTGCCGGCTTCGCGCAGCAGTACGTGATCCGTTCGCTCGGCAAAGACGTCGCGGCCGATGCCACGGTGTACACCCCGGGCGCTCGCGGCGTGTTCGAGTGCGACATCGTTTACTCGATGGGCGCGTTCGTGGCCTTCCCCGAAGGCGTCCAGTCCGGCGCTTCGAACTAGCCCGGAACTCAATCACGAGCAGCAAGCAAAGGGGCGCCCTCGGGCGCCCCTTTCGCGTGACGGGACGTGGCGAGGTGCGAGGGGAAGACGTGCGAGGTCGTACGCTACCCGAGCTGTTCATCCTGGCCGCGATCGTGGTCCCGAACCAGTTCGCGGCGATGCAGCGCGCGAAGCAGAAGAAGACGATGGCTGCATGCGCCACGTCGCGAGCGAGTGGGAGGCCCGTCACGTTGAAACTGAGCGGCTAGTTGCCGGCGGGGCAGACGACGCCGTTCCAGTGTCCCGCCACGGTCGTCAAGGATTGGGACGACACGCAGCCGATCCTCGAGCCAACCTACGTGCGCGGCGTTCCCCAGAAGGACGCGTGGGGTCAGGTGATGGGGTTTCGAGCAGACGACTCGAGCTATTACATCCGTTCCGGGGGCAAGGGCGGCGTGTTCGAGGCCGACACGTAGGCGACGCTTCAGACGAAGTACTCCGAGTGCGACATCGTCTGCGGCGACGGCGTCTTCCTCGTCCATCCCGAGGGCGTCCGGAGCCTGAACGAGTGAACCGGTCGGGAACTGCCCCCACGCCTTCGCCCGCGTCGGGAGTGACGCCCGCTCGAGCCGTCCGGTGGCGGCCGATTCGCGCCGTTCTCTCCGCGCCGTTGCGCCATCTCGTGCTTTCGGGCGACGGCCTGCTGCGCTGGTCGCAGGGGTGAAGGAGGAGGGCGCAGCACGAAGGATGGAAGTGCACGAGTGACGCAGCTCGGGACGGGCTTTCGCTATACTCAGCGCGAAATGCGGCTCGCTCTTCGTCTCTTCCTCGTCGTACTCACGCTGGCGTTCGCGCAGAATTGTCGCGAGGCCGAAGCTGTCTCCGAATCCCCGTTCGACAAGGAGGCGCAGGCCAACTTCGTCGAGTACCTGAAGATCGACACGTCGAACCCGCCGGGCAACGAAACCACCGGCGCGCGGTTTCTGCTCGACATTCTGGTCAAGGAAGGAATCGAGGCGAAGCTCGTCGGCCCCGACAAGGATCGCCAGTCGGTCTGGGCGCGCCTCCCCTCGGGCACGAAGAAGCCGGCGCTGCTGCTGATGCATCACATCGACGTGGTGCCCGCACCTGCGAAGGAGTGGAGCGTGCCCCCTTTCTCTGGCGAGAAGGTGAACGGCTACTTCTGGGGGAGGGGAGCTCTCGACATCAAGTCGCTGGGAATCGCGCACCTGATGGCCGTGGTCGACCTCAAGCGGCGGGCGGTGCCGCTCGATCGCGACGTGATCTTCCTCGCCGTCGCCGACGAGGAGATGGGCGGACGCGCCGGGCTCGCGGCGCTGATGGAGAAAAGCCCCGAGCTCTTCTCCGGCGTCGGCTTCGTCCTCAACGAGGGTGGCGCGAACGTCACGGTCGTCGACCGGATCGATTACTGGGGAGTCGAGGTCGATCAGAAAGTGCCGCTATGGATCCGGCTCACCGCGAAGGGTGAGGGGGGACACTCGGCGACGCCCCCCGCCGACGGCGGAGCGACGAAGAGGCTGGTCGATGCCGCGCACGCCGTCAGCGCGATCCCGATGCGCAGCGAGCTGCATCCGTCGGTCGAGGCATTCTTCAAGTCGATGGCGTCGACGAAACCGGGCAAGCGAGGGCGGATCCTCGCCGACCCGCGCCGCTATTTCGGAACGCCGGACATCGCGGAGCTCCCGTACGGCCTTCAGATGCTCCTGCGCGACACGCTCGCAATGACGCGGCTCGAGGCGGGAACGTCGACGAACGCCGTGCCTGACATCGCAACCGCGGATCTCGACATTCGCATGATCCCGGGGAGTGATCCGGCCGCGCTTCTCACGCAGATCAGACAGGTGGCCGGACCGCTCGTCGAGGTCGAAGTGCTCTTGAGTGGCCCGCCGGCGCCCGCTTCGGCAGTCGACACGGACCTCTTCGCCGCGCTTTCGCGCGTCCTGACGACGGCTTCCCCGAACTCGAAGGTCGGCGCGATGGTCACGGCGGGCACGACGGACAGCCGCTACTTCCGCCGCCGCGGGATCGTCGCGTACGGGTTCTCGCCGTTCAAGATCAACTACTACGACGGCGCGACAGTTCACGGCGCGGACGAGAGAATCCGTGTCCGGTTCTTTCTCGAGGGCGTGGAGCTCATGCGACAGATCGTGAGCGACTTCTGCGCTCGGAAGCCTGCATGATTCGGACGACGTGGCGAGCGATCGTAATCGCGCTCGCCGCGGTGGCCCCGTTCGTTTCGACGCTGCTTCGGCATGAGATCCCCGCGTTTCGCGATCATCGCGACTACTTCGTCCCTCTGCGCGAAGTGACGGCGGAGGCGCTCCGCGGCCTGCAGCTGCCACTCTGGAACGCGCTGAACGGATCGGGAGAGCCGTGGCTCGCGAATCCGCAGACCGGAGTTTTCTACCCTCCGGCCTGGATCGTCGCGGTATTTCCGTTCGAGCTCGGGTACGTCCTCTTCCTCGTCTTCCATCTGACGCTCCTCGGAATCGGGTGGCGGCGGCTCATGCTTCGCTGGACGCGCGACGACGTCGCGACGCTCTCGGCGTGCGCTCTCGTCCTCTCCGGGCCGATCCTGTCGATCCTGGACGTCTCGAACTCGCTCGCGACTTTCGCATGGGTCCCCCTGCTGCTGTCGTTCGCGGTCGAGGCGAAGCCGGGCGCCACGCCTCGCGATGCGGCGACGATCGCACTCTGCTTTCTCGGAGGGGAGCCGCTGCTCGCCGCCGTCGGGGCGGCGCTCTACGCGGTCGTGCGCCTCGCCAGGGAACGCGGTGCGGCGCTTGCCGCGACGGCCGCCGTCGCCGCGCTTTCGGTCCTCCTGTCAGCCGTGCAGCTGCTGCCGTTTCTCGAAAGCCTTCAAGGGAGTGATCGC
>JAMPYE010000534.1 GCA_023700825.1 Thermoanaerobaculia bacterium
GCGCCGAGAGCACGAGCGGCGCGGTTGCCTCCGAGACGAGCATCGTCTATTGGGGCACCGGCTCCGCCGGCCTCATCGAGCACGGGCAGCCGTTCCTGGTCACCCGGGGCAGCGAACTGAAGGAAAACGTCACTTACAAGATTCTCCCGGGCGGCGGTCAGAAGATCACCACGAAGGACATGGTTCGCGGAACGGAGACGCTCCTCGAACTCGACGCCTACGACCGTCCCGTCAAGCGCCAGGTTCTCGACGGAACGACGCCTCTCGTGGACGAGCGATTCGCCTACGACAAGAATGGCGAGTTGGCCTACGCGATGCGGCGGCAGTCGCCGCTGGGGCTCGTGGAGACCTTCCACGAGTTCGACGAGATGGGCCGTCCCGTGAAGTCGAGCCTTACGCAGGCGAGCGTCGAGGGCGTGCTTTCGACGATCGTCTCGAAGACCGAGTACGCTCCTGGAAACCGCACAGTAACGACCTGGGACCCTGCATCCGAAGGCAGCACAGCGACGGCGAAGACGATTGTCGAGATGGACGGGCTCGGTCGCACGTCGCTTCAGACGCGCGTTTCGGTGGATGGATCCCTCAAGGAATCTGTCCGCTTTGGCTACGACGAGCGAGGACTCCCTTCGTACCAGTCCGACGGCGTGCGCACGGCCTCACAGATCGAGCGCGACGCGTTCGGCCGAGAGACGAAGACCATTCGCAGCGATGGCACCTCCGCCACGAAGACGTGGAATGCGTGGGGTGAGCTCACCGCCGCGACTGAATCGACCGCGCCTGGCGAGGGTGGAGCGACCGACGTCATCGCGCACACGGTGTGGGACTACTCCGCACAAGGCACGCTTCTGCGTACGTTCGAGCGGCAGCGCGCGCTCTTCCGTGCGACCGAGAACAAGTGGCACGACGATGTCGTGACGACGGAAGTCCGCACCGGCGTTGCTGCCTCGCCCGGGTCAGGCTTTGCGGACCAGTCGATGCTTCGCGCGGTCGAGACGACCCGGGACACCGCAGGCCGCGTCACGACGACCCGCGCAGGGGGCTACCTCGGCTCCGATGGCTCGCTCGACAACGGGATCGTCTTCGCCAAGAGCACCGTCACTGCATTCTCCGGCGCCGTCCCGTTGGCCACCGAGTGGAGCGAGCGAACCGCTGGGGTGAGCTACAAGTCGTCCATCGAGCCCGACGGCCTCGGCCGTCCGCGCAGCGCCCTCGAAGCAGGTGGCGCTTACCGCGCCGCGCTTAATTACGACGAGAGCGGCAACGTCCTCGGCCTAACGGCTCCCGGCATGGCGGAAGCCGGTGCGACGTACGACTCGAGAGGGCTTGTCGTCGCGCGCACGGCACCTGACGGCACAGTGAGTCGTTCGACATACGACGCGCTCGGGAACCTGAGGAAAAACACGGACGAGTCAGGTGAGGCGACCGAGTACGACACCGACGCGTTGGGTCGCGTCACGGCGATTCGCTTCGCCGACGGCACGCATGAGGAGACCCGCTACGAAAATGTGACGGGCGCGATCCTCGCGACGCGCGACCGCGCGGGGCTCTGGCTGTCGTACCGTTACGACAACGGCGGCCGCGTCGAGAGCGTGCACCTTGGCGAGGACCCGGCCGATGCCCCCATCGCGGTCCGCTACACCTACGACGGCGGAGGGCGCGTCATCCGTATCGCAAACGCCGACGCCGCGATCGAGTTCGGCAACTACGATGAGCTCGGCAACCCTGCGCTCACGCGCTCGGTTCGCTACTCGGGCTCGACGGGCCTCGGCGCCGCACCGGTCGCGAGCGACACTCACACGCAGGGTCACGTCTGGAACGTCTTCGGTGAGCGTACCCGCTGGCGCATGCCGGCAGCGGGGTCGGCCTTGCCAACGGGTTCGGATCAGGCGCCCGACGTGGGCGGCTCATGGTTCACGTGGATTGACGAAGAGCGCGACGCCGCCGGCAACGTCCGAGTCCGCCGCAATGCGCCCGGTGCCACAGGTGCTGTCGGAACGGTCCTCGAGGACACGATCTGGCGCGGCGCGGGGAGACTCGATTCACGGAAGCTCTTCAAGGGCAACGGTGCGGGACTTCTCACCTCGTACTTCGAATACGCCGACGGCGGCACTGCTGCCGGTGACGTGAAAGGCCCCGCGTCGGGGCTCCTGGGCGCGATGGAGACGCAGAACGCGGATGCACTCCTCGTCGCGGGGAGCTCGACAACCCGCGATGGCGCGAAGCGTCTCGCGACGGCCCAAGACCTCGGGATGAGCCGCCGCAGCTCGAGCTGGACCTACGACGATCGGGGGCGGCTCGTGACGGCCATGCTCCTCACGCTCGAGGAAGGCGTGGGTCAGCCCGTGACGACCGAGACTCTCTCGGAGGCAGACTTCCGTGAGCTCCGCGATGCGGCGCCGGGACGGCTCACCGAGCCGCAACGCACGCTGCTCGGCCTCCATGCTCTCGCCGTGGAGCCCTCGACGAAGGGCTTCACGGAGATTGCCGGCCACCGGATTGATGGTGTTACCGAGAGACTCGGCACGATCGCGGCGCCCGAGCGCGACTTTGCCTGGTCGGGCGGACGGCGGCTGAGTGATGGCCGATGGTCGTCGAGCTACGACTCCTTTGGCCGCGTCGTCCGCGTCGAGAGCGACGACCGCCGGATCGACTACGTCTATGACCCGAACGGTCGCATCGTTGGCCGAAGCGCGCAGCGCCGCAGCGGCGAGGCGTGGATCACCGAAGACCGTGGCGGCGTTCTTGGGAACGATGGACTCCTGGCAAGTACCACGTGGGTGTGGGACCCGGTGACCGACCGACTCGTCGCGATCTGGGAAGAGGGGAGGAGTATCGGAGCGAACGACGCGCAGGCTGGCCTTTTGCGCCAGTACCTCCACGGTGACGCTGCGTACGATGACCCGGTGCTCGCGAAAGTCGCTCTCATCGCAGGAACGACGCCCGCGACGTTTGCTCCGATCGTGGATCACGCCGCGACCGGTTCGTTGCACGCGGCCGTGGACGGTAGCGGTGCACTCGTCGAACGGGTGCTCTACGCCGACGCCTACGGCGACGCGCCGAAGTATCTGTCGGGTGGGGTCGTCGATCGAATCGGAGTAGAAGTCACGAAGGACGGCGCTGGCGCAGTCACTGCAGTGAAGCTCGAGCTGCACCTCACCGAGGCCGTTCGCGAAGACTCGCTCGCCGAAGGCGTCGCTCTGTTTGCAGCGAACGGAGGCGAAACGACGGTCCTCTCCGCGACCCCGACGCTGGAGGACGCTGCCACGATCGTGTGGGCTCTCAGCAGCGCGCAGTGGCAGTCGCTCGCGACCGGTGCAACATCGATCCGGTTCGACGTGAAGGACAAGCTTCGCTGCGTTGGGTGGGGTGACGTGCCGGTCATGATGGCCCCCGAGTGGGCAAGCCGTGTCTACTCGGTCGCCGGCAGCGGTGCGACTCCGGTATCATTCTCCGCAGCGATCTCGAGCATCGCGTCGTTCATTGAAGGCGCTCCCGCCGGACGCTCCAGCGATCCGACAACGCTGTACGCCATCCC
>JAMPYE010000535.1 GCA_023700825.1 Thermoanaerobaculia bacterium
CGCCTTTCGCCTTGCCACGGAGGAACGACACATGACAGTCGCAGAAGCACCGCACGCGGCGACCAGCACTCTCGTCACGACCGGCATCGACGTCGGCTCGAGCGCGGTAAAAGTCGCCGTGATGTCGAGCGAGGACAACGGCAGCGCGAAGGTCCTGGCCCTCCATGCCGAGCGCATCCGCCGCCGCGATCTCCGTAAGGTCATCGAAGAGTCGTACGCCGTGGCGCTCGGCGAGGCCGGAGCGACGAAGGACGACGTCGCCTACGCCGCGACGACGGGCGAAGGCGAGCTCGTCGAGTTCCGCCGAGGCCATTTCTACGGCATGACCACGCACGCGCGCGGCGCGATCTTCCTCATGCCCGAGGTCCGCTCGGTGCTCGACATCGGCGGGCTGCACGCGCGTGCGATGAAGATTGACGAGAAGAGCCGCGTCCTCAACTACCGGATGACCTCCCAGTGCGCGTCGGGCTCAGGACAATTCCTGGAGAACGTCGCACGCTACCTCGGCATCGCTCTCGAGGACGTCGGCTCGCTCTCTCTCGAAGGAAAGACTCCCGAGATCGTGAGCAGTATCTGCGCCGTGCTCGCTGAGACGGACGTCATCAACATGGTCAGCCGCGGCATCAAGCCGGCCGACATTCTCAGGGGCATCCATCTCTCGATGGCGGGGCGCTACGTGAAGCTGCTGCGCGCCACGGGAGCGTTCGACGACGTCGCAATCACCGGCGGGCTCTCCGCCGACGTCGGCCTCACGGAAGCTGTGAAGGAGAAGATCGCGGAGGACGGAATGCCGATCCGCGTGCACACGCATCCGAACTCGAACCAGGCGGGAGCCATCGGCGCGGCGCTCTGGGGCGCGTACCGCCACCGCGTGCTCGCGCGAAGGAGCGCGTCGGAATGAACGCACAGCGCCCGCTCGACGGGCAGGTCGCCGCGATCACGGGCGGCGCAGGAGGCATCGGCGTCGCAATCGCCCGCCGTCTCGCAGCCGAGGGCGCGCGTGTCTTTTCGCTCGACCTCGAGTCGACCGAGGCCGCGCAGCCGATCCCGTGCGACGTGCGAAACGAGGACTCAGTCGTGTCCGCGTTCTCGCGCCTGGCCCAGCTCGCCGGCAGGCTCGACATTCTCGTCCACGCCGCCGGCGTGTCGCGCGATGCGGTCGTCTGGAAGCTCTCCGCCGAAGACTGGGACCTCGTGCAATCGGTCAACCTGCGAGGCGGCTTTCTCGCGATGCGCAGCGCGATCCCGATGATGCGCGAAACAGGCGGCGGCAGAATCGTGCTCGTCGGCTCGATCAACGGCTCTCGCGGCAAGTTCGGCCTCTCGGCCTACGCCGCGAGCAAGGCGGGGCTCACGGGCCTCACGAAAAGCGCGGCGCGCGAAGCAGGCCGGTTCGGCGTCACCGTCAACATCGTCGAGCCCGGCATGGTGCGCACCGCGATGACGGAGGCGCTCCCCGAAGACGTCCGCGCCGCGGCGCTTCGCGAGACGCTGCTCGGGTCGATGACCGAGCCGGACGACGTCGCTGCGTCGATCGCTTTCCTCTGCGGACCGGGCGGGCGGCGCATCACGGGCCAGGTGCTCCGCGTCGATGCGGGGCAGTTTCTCGGAAGTTAGCAGGCAACCAGGAGGGTCAGGTCATGGATCTAGATCAGCTCGAAAGCCCCGAAGACGCGATGGTCGAGACGGTCGTCGTCCGCGCGATGCGCGAGAGCGACCTCGACGCGGTGGTGAAAATCGACGCCGCGTCGCGCGGCCGCCGCAGGCCGAAGTATTTCGAAATGATGATCGAGAAGAACGTGAAGCAGGCGGGGATGCAGATCTCGATGGTCGCGGAGATCGACGGCCGCGTCGTCGGCTTCGGTCTCGGGACGCTTTACTACGGCGCGTTCGGGATCATGGAGCCGTCTGCGTCGATCGAGGCGATCGGCGTCGATCCCGCCTCCCGCCGCCAGCACGTAGCCCAGGCGCTCATGCGCCAGCTCCGGATGCAGCTCCGCGCCCTCGGCGTGACCACGCTCCGCACCGAAGTCGCCTGGGGCGACTTCGACCTGCTCGCCTTCTTCAAGAAGGAAGGCTTCGAGCCCGCGGCGCGATTGTGTCTGGAGTGCAGGCTGGAGGATTGATGACGCGCCGGTTGCCTGCATCCTGCGCCGCGATGCGGCGCGCCGGTCGGGTTGGCGCGCCGCCCCCCCGGCTGAAGCCGGGGGCCACCGATCCTTCGGCGCTACGCGCCGAGTGCTCGAAGGATCGGTCAACGCAGGTCGAGTCCGCACGCGCCACATTCGCACGCGCCACACTCGCACGCGCCGCACTCGTTCGCGCCACATTCGTTCGCGCCACATTCGTTCGCGCCACATTCGTTCGCGTCAGATCCTCCGAGACTGCTCGCCGTACGACGCGAAGCGTCGGAGGATCGGTAGCCCCCAGCTTCAGCTGGGGGTTCACGGGTCGCGTGATGATTGACGCGCCGCGTAGCGGCGCAGGATCGATCTCCTCAGGCCCAAAGCCATTTCGTTTCGAACGCGATGCCGTGGGCCTCAAGGAGCTGGGTGTATTCCTCCTCAAAGGTTAGCTTACGATGGTGCTCCTCTTGCCGATCGATGTAGCGAATCACCGCATCGCGATTCGATCGACTGACGCTGAAGGCACCGTAACCCCGTTGCCACGCGAACCCCTTGCGTGGCCAGTTTTCGTTGATCCAGCGCGAAGACGAGCCCTTGAGCTCACGCAGGATCGTCGCGATCGGCGCGACAGCGTTGATCTCGAACAATGCGTGAACATGGTCCTCGACGCCACCGATCGTGATCGGGAATCCGCCCTGGTCTCGAACGATGGGCCCGAGGTACGGAAAGAGGTGGTCGCGAATTTCGGGCGTGAGCGAGCGTCTTCTTTCTTTCGTGGCGAACACCACGTGAAGGGCGACGGATGTATAGGTATGCATGGTGTCATCACGACCATGCGCAAGTCCCTGGCGCGGATTGTACCTCGGGGCGATTCCTGCGCCGCGATGCGGCGCGTCGGTTGGGTTCGCGCGTCCTTCCCCCGGCTGAAGCCGGGGGCTACCGATCCTCCGGCGCTACGCGCCGAATTGCCCCGAGCAAGATCCCCGCGATTTGCAGGCCCGCACGGCCTTCCCGTCCACGCGATATTCACGAACACCGAATGCCGTACGACGCGAAGCGTCGAAGGATCGGTAGCCACCAGCTTCAGCTGGGGGTACCACGACCACGCGACCTCACCGGCGACGCGAAGCGTCGAAGGATCGGTAGCCCCCAGCTTCAGCTGGGAGTACCACGACCACGCGACCTCACCGGCGACGCGAAGCGTCGAAGGATCGGTAGCCCCCAGCTTCAGCTGGGGGTACCACGACCACACGACCTCACCGGCGACGCGAAGCGTCGAAGGATCGGTAGCCCCCAGCTTCAGCTGGGGGTACCACGACCACGCGACCTCACCGGCGACGCGAAGCGTCGAAGGATCGGTAGCCCCCAGCTTCAGCTGGGGGTACACATCGACCCGATTCGTAATC
>JAMPYE010000536.1 GCA_023700825.1 Thermoanaerobaculia bacterium
TCCGCTTCTCGTCTTCTTTCCGATGGAACGGGACGAGGCCGCCGCATGCGGCCTCCCGACGGCATCCGTGCTCGAATTCGGACACGAGCAGGCCATGCGCGAGGAGTCCCGTCCTCCGCGCGCGCTCGCGCGCTTCTTCGGGAATCTCTTCGACGCGCAGGCGATCCGCGGTGGCGTCGCGTTCGCGGGCAACCTGCCGTTCGAGCTCTATCTCGAGACAGCGGAGGAGTTGGAGAAGGCAGGTGTGCGCGTCGTCCGGCTGGGCGGGCACAATCCCGTGCAACTCGCGCGTAAGCGCAAGGACTCCCGCGAAGTGGCGATCATCCGGAGTGTCGGAGAGCGCACCGAAGCAGTCGTCGATCGCGTTCGAGCCGTGCTGCGCGAGTCGCGCGTCGAAGGCAGTCTCGTGATGCACGGCGAAAGCGTGCTCAAGCTCGGCGACCTCAAGCAGCTCGTCTCACAGGAGATCGCGCGCCTCGGCATGGTCGAGGATCACGAGACGATTCTCTCGCAGGGCAGGGATGCCGGAATTCCGCATTCGCGAGGCGAGGCGGCCGCGGACGTCGTTCCATCGGTTCCGATCGTGCTCGACATCTTTCCGATGGATGCGGCCACGGGATATTTTTTCGACACGACGAGAACGTTCTGCATCGGCCCGATCCCCGAAGAGCTTGCGCGCTACCACGCGCTGGTGCTCGAAGCGTTCACCCTCGCTGCTCACCAGGTCCGGGCGGGCACGGCCGCGTCCCACTATCAGCACGTCGTCTGTGACTTCTTCGAGTCGAAGGGATTCGAGACGATTCGCTCCAACCCTGCGACGACGCACGGCTACGTTCACGGCCTGGGGCACGGTGTCGGGCTCGACGTGCACGAACGGCCATCGTTCGCGATCGTTCCCTCGAACACCGACCAGATCGAGGTGGGGGACATCATCACGATCGAGCCGGGCCTCTACTTTCCCGACAGGGCCATCGGAGTGCGGATCGAGGACACCTTTTACGTCGACGAAACCGGACACGCCGTGAGTCTCTGCCACGGCAGCCGGGGGCTCGAACCGTAAGGGAAGGAAACGAGGGGAGAGGAAACCGGAGCCGATGGTGTCCTTGCTCCCTTTCTCGTTGCTTACGAGACGTTCCTACCGTGAGGGTAGAAGATCACCTTGAGCGCCTCGTGCCTGTCGAACTTGTCGATCCCCTGCTCGAAGTCGTCGAGGGAGTCGTACTCGCCTTGAACGACCCACGCGACATCGAGGCCGGCCTTCAGCAGTGAAAGCATGCGCTCCCAGGTGGCGTACATGCGGCGCCCGGTGATGCCTTGCAGCGTGATGCCCTTGAGAATCACGTTGGTTGTGTAGTCGTCGATCTGCAGCGAGTGTCCTGCCGGCAGTCCGAGCAGAGACACGAAGCCTCCCATCGCGACCACGTCCAGGGCGAAATTGATCGCCGCGGGGGCGCCCGACATCTCGAGGGCGACGTCGATGCCGCCATCGGTGAGGTCGAGGATCGCTTCGCGGACCGACTTCGGGTCGGAAGCGGCGGCATTGAAGGCGTGCAGGTTCCTGAAGCTCTTCGCGGCGGCCCATCGTCGCGCGGTTTCGAGTGAATGGTCGCTCACGTCAGTGACGATGACGGTACCGGCGCCGCAATGTTCTGCGATCGCGGCGCACATGGCGCCGATCGGCCCGAAGCCGGTGATGAGCACGGACTTGCCGGCGAGGTCGGAAACCTGAGTCGCGTGGACGGCATTGCCGAGGGCGTCCAGGAACGCGCCGACCTTCAACGGAAGGGACTCGCGGTCGAGTTTGATCACGTTCGTCGCGGGAACTTTCACATACTCGGCGAACGCACCGTCGCCGTGGAGGCCGAGAACTCTCGTGTTGGAGCAGACGTGTCCCTGCCCGTTGCGGCACTGCCGGCAGTGGCCGCACACGACGTGCATCTCGGCGGACACGTAATCGCCGGGGGCGAGGTCGGTGCGGTCCGTATGCGGGCCGATCTCCTCGAGATGGCCGCAGAACTCGTGGCCGTAAATGCGCGGGAGCTGCATGGACCGGCGGATCGACGGATCCCAGTGCCAGATGTGTTTGTCGGTGCCGCAGAGGGCGGCAGCGGCCACCTTGATGAGAACTTCGCCGGGACCCGGAACCGGCCGATCACAGTCCTTGACGGTGGTTCCCGTGGACCCGTCTCTGGGGGCTGACTTGACGACTGCGCGCATGGCGAACCTCCGGTTGGGCGTGGAACACGGGGTGGAATTCACAGACGAACCGTGGCGTCCCTGTTGCTCTGCGGCGGCCCGCGCTGGTGTAGTGTGTCGTCTGAGTTTCGGTCGTCACCTCAACACCTCCGGGTCGAACGGCCTGCCGGCGTGGGGCGACTGGAGAGCGGAGTTGACCGGGACGCTGCACTCGATCGACGAGGGAGAATCGTGATGGCCAGAACCCGCTTCAGTGACGCCCGGCCTGCCGTCGACAGCCGGTTGCGTGTTCGATACAAGGATACCGACCAGATGGGGATCGCGCATCACTCGAACCACGTCGTCTGGTTCGAGATCGGTCGCACCGATCTCTGCCGCGTCGCAGGGCTGGAGTACCGGCGAATCGAGGAGCTCGGCTGGGTTCTGGTGGTCACGGAGATCGGTTGCCGCTACCGCGGCCCGTTCCGCTACGACGACGAGGTGCTGATCCGGACGCAGGTGGAAGAGGGGAATCCTCGCTTGATCCGGTTCTGCTACCAGTTGATCGAGGCGGGGAGCGGGGAGGTTCGTGCCGAGGGATTCAGCTCGCACGTCTGGGTGGACAAGGCCACGCGGCGGCCTCGCGCGGCGACGCCCGAGGTGTTCGCGAAGTTCGCGCAGTTTCTCGGTTAGGCCGCGGTTCAGTATCTCGAGAGCGAGCCGCCCGCGTACTTTGCAGGGTTTCGGAGGAACGCCTGGCGGTTTTCCTCAGAGCGAAAGTAGTAGACCCTGTCGTTGAACTCGGCGACTGGAGTGTCGGGGTGAATCGAGACCTTTCCGCCGTCCACCGGGTCCATCGAGATTGCCGGAGTGAACGGCAGCCCGACGACCGGCGATGCCGTGGCGGAGAGCGCTTCGGGCGTCGTGTCGGTGGCCAGCGGCAACGCGGGGACGTCGCCCGCTCGTTCGATGGTCCTGATTTCCGGGTCGGCCTTCGGTTGGCGCGCCGTGGCGCGCTCCCTGCACCCGGCGAGGGCGAGTGCTGCGCAGAGCGCGACGACTCCCTGCCGGACTCCGTGTCTCATCGCAGCCGGGCGAGGAAGGCCTGGACCGTGCGGTTGAACTCGGCCGGCCGCTCCACGTTCGAGAGGTGCGCCGCGTCGGAGATCACGGCGAGCGTGCCATCGGCGGAGAGCGAGGCCATTCGCTCCGCGTCGGCGGGAGGCGTGATCGCATCATGATCGCCCGCGATGGCGAGCAGCGGGATCGCCGAGTTGCGGATCGTTCCGGCGGAGTCGGGTCGCGAGGCCATCGCGGCGAGGGCGGCGGTCACTCCGGGCACCGATGCCGACCGCA
>JAMPYE010000027.1 GCA_023700825.1 Thermoanaerobaculia bacterium
ACGCGCTTTCTCACTGCGAACTTCCTGCACATGTCGCTCACTGCGCTCGCGGGGTTGGCGGTCTACGACGCGAGCCGCGCGTGGAAGCGATCCGCGGACATCCTGAACGCCACGCTGCCGATGATCGTCCTCGTCCATGGCGCGTACGACTTCTTTCTGTCGAGCCCGCAGTTCGCAGACGTTTCGGTCCTCGCGATGACGATGTTCATCCTCATCTCGCAGAAGTTCCTTCGCGAATTGCTGAGCCTCTCCTCGGCGACGGAACAGGAAGGGGCGCTGCGCCTTTTTATCGCGTCGCTCGCACTGCTCACGGGCGCCTCGTACGTTTACGCGACGACGCTCGTCGGCCTCTTAGCCGGCCTCGCCCTCGTCGCCACCGGCTTCATCGGCGTCGCCATCTTCGCGTACATGTTCGTGAGGGAGTTGGCTTGAACTGCAGGCCAGAGGCCAAAGGTCAAAGGTCAAAGCAGGCAGAAGCTAAGGCGAAGCGGACTTTCGACGTCGCAATCATTTCCGGGATGGAACGCTCTATCCGAACCGGAGTTGTCTGCTTTGACTTTTGGCCTATGGCCTATGGCCTGCTTTTCGCTCGTGCTGCGGCCACCAGCCCCGGCACTCCGATCGCCATGGTCAGCCAGAAGAAGGCGACGAAGCCGAGGCTGCCGGCGAGGAAGCCGCTCGCGGTTCCAGCGATGGAACGGGAGAGCCCCATGAGCGCGGTGAGCAGGGCGAACTCGGTGGCGGCGTCGTCACGGTCGCACGACGACATGAGGAACGAAAGGAATGCCGCGGTGCCGAGCCCTCCGGCGAGGTTCTCGACGACCGAAGCGCCGTACATTGCGGTCCTGCTCGCGCCGGTCGCCGCGGCGATCGCGTAGCTCGCGTTCGACGCGAGCTGGACTACGCCTAACTCGACGAGCGAGCGGCCGATGCCGCGCCGGGAGATCCAGACGCCACCCGCGATCACGCCGGCGATCGTGCAGGCGATTCCGATGGTGGTGGTCGCGGTCCCGATCTCGGTGATGCCGTAACCGCTGTCGACCCAGAACGGCTTGACCATCTGCGAGAGGGTGTAATCGCCCAACTTGTATAGGAGAGCCACCGCGAGGATCGTCGGCATGGCGGGCCTCGCGAGCCAGCGTCTCACGGTCGGCAGGGGAGAGAGCGCCGTCCGCGGCGCCCGGTCGTCCCGGATCAGGGTCGTCGACAGGAGGCAGGTGAGAGCGATCGCGGCCCCGACCGAGAACGCGATCTCCCAGCCCCATCGCCCCGCGACCGCCGCCAGACCACCGCCGGCCACGATGATCGCGACGCGATAGGCGGTGACGCGCGTGGAGTTCACGTGTCCGACGTTTTCCGGTGTGCTACGCGCGACGGCGATCGCGTCGATCGCGACGTCCTGCGTCGCCGAAGCGAACACGAGCGCGGCGGCGGCCGCCCAGAAGAAGGGCGAGCCCGCCTCTCCTCCGAAGCCGATCGCCACGAGCGCGGCGGCGACGACGAGCAGCGACCCGCGAACCCACGTCGCGTAGTTCCAGAGGCCGTCGACCAGCGGAGCCCAGAGGAACTTCAGCGTCCAGGCGAGACCGATCGTGCCGAGCAGGCCGATCTCGGCCAGCGGCACGCCACGGTCGCGGAGGTAGAGGGGAAGCAACTCGGCGACGACACCGTAGGGGAGCCCCTCGGCGAGATAGAGCGCGGCGATGAGAGCCAGAAGTGGCGCGTTTCCGCGAGGTTGCGCCTGAGGCTCGCCCATCGGGATCGCATCGTCGCAGAACTGGCCGCCGGACTGCAACCGCACGGGTTTTCGTCCGTAAACTCCGGTGCGGCGGGGCGTGGGAGCCACGAAGGTGTCGAAACACGGGGCTTCCTGCTAGAATGCGCCGCTGATTCGGCCCCTCGAGGGGCCCGGTCGGAGTGGATATTGAAGGTCACGGCCGTCGTCGCCGCTTACAACGAAGAACAGACTCTCGCGAACGTCCTGGGCTCGCTCCAGCGAAGCCCCCTCATCGACGAGATCATCGTAGTGAGCGACGGTTCCACCGACGCGACCGTGGAGATCTCCCGCGCGCACGACGTGCGCACGATCGCCCTCCGCAGCAATCAGGGCAAGGGCTACGCGATGCGGCTCGGGGTCGAGCACGCGTCCCATGACGTGGTCTTCTTCGTCGACGCCGACATGCTCGACCTGACGGAAGAGCACATCTCCTCCCTCGTCCGTCCCGTGCTCGACCGGAAATGCGAGATGAACGTCGGGATCCGGCACCGCGGGCCGATTCGGAACTTCCTCCATCTCAAGGCGCACATGGGCCCGGTGCTGTCCGGGATCCGCGTGATGAGGCGCATGGTCTGGGACGCCGTGCCGATGGCTTACATGGAGCGCTTCAAGATCGAGCTCGCGCTGAACTACTTCTGCGCTGCGGCCGGGTACCGCCAGATGAACACGGTCGTGTACGAGCTCGGCCACGTGATCAAGGAATCGAAGCGAGGTCTCATCCGCGGCCTCGCAGCGCGGTTCGAGATGACGCGAGAGGTTTTTCTGCTGCACTTCGACCTCTACCTCTTCCAGACCTGGCGCTGGTCGGTCTCCGGCGACGTCCTCTCCGCCGGACAGGACTACGAGCTGTTCGAAGCCGAGCTCGTCGAGTAGCGCAGCCCCCTCGGCGCTGCGTTCGGTCAACGGATCGCTCACTGCATCCGGGACGGGCGCGCCGGTACGCAGCCGGCAACCTCGCTGCGTTATCATCCGCGCTGCTTTTTCCATGTGACGAGGTGAATCGATGACCACTCCCGACGGCAACGCAGGGCTCTCTCTGGACGAGGAATTCGAGTTTCTCCGCAAAGGCTGCGTCGACCTGATCGAGGCGGGCGACCTCAAGGCGAAACTCAAGCGGGCCAGGGACAAGCGCACACCGCTTCTCGTGAAGGTCGGCTTCGACCCGACGGCTCCCGACATCCACCTCGGTCACACCGTCGTGATTCGCAAGATGCGCCACTTTCAGCAGATGGGGCATCGCGTCGTCTTCCTGATCGGCGATTTCACCGGGATGATCGGCGACCCGTCGGGCAAGAAGGCGACGCGGCCGGCGCTCTCACGCGAGGAGATCGCGGCGAATGCCGAAACCTACCGCAAGCAGATCTACAAGCTGCTCGACCCGGAGACGACCGAGATACGGTTCAACTCCGAGTGGCTCGGCGCGCTCGGCGCGGAGGGGATGGTGCGGCTCTGCGGCAAGTACACGCTCGCCCGCATCATGGAGCGCGACGACTTCCGCAAGCGGTGGGAGACCCACCAGCCGATCTCGATGCACGAGCTGCTTTACCCTCTCGCGCAAGGCTACGACTCGGTCGCGCTGAAGTGCGACGTCGAGATGGGCGGCACCGACCAGCTATTCAATCTCCTTGTCGGGCGCGACCTGATGCGCGAGTACGGGCTCGAGCCGCAGGTGGTCCTCACCATGCCGCTGCTCGAAGGGCTCGACGGCGTCGAGAAGATGTCGAAGTCGCTCGGCAACTACATCGGCATCGATGAGGCGCCCGACTCGATCTTCGGCAAGGTGATGTCGATCTCCGATGAAATGATGTGGAAGTACTACCTGCTCTCGACCGACCGCACACCGGCGGAGATCGAGGGGATCCGCGCCGAAGTCGCGAGCGGCGCACGGCATCCGATGGACGCGAAGCGCGACCTGGCCAAGTCGATCATCGCCGACTTCCATGACGCTGACGCGGCCGAGCGCGCCGAGGCGGAGTTCCGCCGGATCTTCAGCGAGCGGCAGGCGCCGACCGACATCGAGACCGTGGAGTTGCCGGCGGGCGCCGAGGCGATGCTCGTGGTCAAGGTGGTCGTTGCGGCGGGGCTGGCCCCCAGCAACAGCGAGGCGAGGCGACTGGTGGAGCAAGGGGGCGTCTGGATCGACGACGAGAAGGTCGGAGACCCGAAGGCGGCGATTCCGTGCGGTGCCGGCGCGAGCTACCTCTTCAAGGTCGGCAAGCGGCGTTTCGCGCGCGTCTCGTTCGCCTGAGCGTTCGACGGCCAGGGGTGGAGCGGGCACTTCTGCCTTCGCGTCGCCGGCGACGAACCGCGAGGCAACGCGAACCTCGAGAAGCGCTACGTGGAAAGTACGCTGGTGCATGAGTTAGGGTCTGCGGCTTACTCACCGCCCCTCGCCTTTCGCCAGGAAGGGCCTTTGACCCTGGACCTTTCCCTGCCTGCGGTTACCCCGCCTCCGCCGGATTGGCGTATGCTCACCAAATCGAAACGTTGGGAGGTTCGTGTGAGCAGAAATGTGTGGGTCTTCGCGATCGTCTGCGTGCTGATTTCTGGTTCCGCACTGGCGAGCGGCATCGAAGTGACTCCGACGATCGGATATCGGTTCTCCGGTGATTTCGACCATCTTTCGTTCGAGGGAACTCCGGGCGAGCTCTCGCTCGACGACGGCGAAGCGTTCGGCCTCATCCTCGGGTTTCCCGTGACCGAGCGAGTCGCGCTCGAGCTCCGTTGGTCGCAGAACTCGACGGATCTCGATTCGAGCTTCGGCTCCATCCCTGCGCCGTCGGAGCTCGACAGCGACACGTATCTCGTCGGTGTCCTGGTGATGTTCCCGGTGAAGAGCGATGTCGTACGGCCATTCGTGAACTTCGAGATCGGTGCCACGCAATTCGACGTCGGCGACCACTACTCGACGCAGAGCGGGTTTGCCTATGCGATCGGCGGCGGATCGAAGTTCCTCTTCAGCGATCGCTTCGGTGTCCGCGTCCAGGGAAGCTACCTCTCGGGCAACATCCCGGGAGGACGCGACGTTTTCTGCGATGCAGCCGGCAACTGTTTCGCCGCCACGTCGCGGAACTCCGTGAACCAGTTCGAGCTCACCGGGGGATTCATTTTTCGGTTCTGAGTGCCCAGGTTTAAGATTGGATTCTGAAGCAGTCTCCACGGGCCCGGCGCCTCGCCGGGCCT
This sequence comes from Thermoanaerobaculia bacterium, assembly GCA_023700825.1. Lineage (GTDB taxonomy): Bacteria > Acidobacteriota > Thermoanaerobaculia > Gp7-AA8 > Gp7-AA8 > JACPDH01. The sequence continues at coordinate 4,961 of JAMPYE010000027.1, forward strand.
TTTGCTTTTCCGGGGGCCGCCTCGATTGCCGTTCCGGGCTGTGGCTCTTCAGGCGCCGGAACGCAGTCCGCCCTGGACGCAAAAAGGCCCGAGGCGACCAGCGCCCCGGGCCCGCTCAACCCCGATAGATCGCGTGGGTCTACCGGTAGTTCACCGGGATCGTGAAGTCGATGCTGTCCAGGCCGTCGGAGACCCGAACGACCAGGCTGCCGCTCGTGTCACGGAGCGCGCTGCTCGGTGACCAGGTGATGGTCCCGTCGGAGTCGAAGAACCTCGCGGTGCCGTCGCCGCCGACGATGACGAAGGTCAGGGCCGAATTCTCGGGATCCGTCGCGACGATGCGGAACATGTTGGGGAAGGAACCGGTCGAGGCCTCGAGCGTCTGGTCGAGCACTCCGTTCCTGTCGGCGTCCTTGAAGTCGACGATTCCGTCGCGCTCGATGTCGATTCCGAGAATCTCGGGGAGGAGGTTCTCACGGGTGCGGTTGCCGGGGACGTAGGTCGGATCGCCCGACTGATTGTCGACGATGCTGCCGTAGATCCAGGCCTGGCCCAGTTGGACCTTCGCCAGGATGACGTCGTTGTCCCGCAACGGGGCGTTGCCGAACGGATTGTTGACGTGCGCGGTGTGCTGCGTCTGGGTCCCGGCTTGATAGGTTCTGAGGCTGCTTCCCGCGGTCGTTCCGTCGCTGCGAACGAGGCGCCACTCGATCGTCGTCTTCTCCGAAACGAAGACGCCGAAGTTGAAGCGGCTCGCTGCGGCATTCGCCGGGCCGTTGAGGATGCCTGTGTCGCCGAAGGTAATCGACTGGGCCGCCGTCAGCGCGGGGATATCCTGCCCGAACTCACCGGCGGGAGAGAGATTGAAGGTGCGGCTGGTGATCGAGAGCTTCCCGCGGAGCGCATCTTCGGTGTCGATGACGATCGCGCCGGTCGACTGCGTCTGTCCGAAGTCGTTCTTCACTGTGTCGGAAAGCGTCTTCGTCGTGTGGCCCGGCATTGGAAGGTCGATCGAGCGCGGCACGCCCGTAGAGTCGTGATACGAGAGCTTGACGAGCAGCAGTTCCTGCCCTGCGTTGTGGATCGTAACCTCGGTCTGCCACTGACTGTCGTTGGCGCCCGGGCCGGTTCCGGCGGCGGGGATGACGTAGTCGAGGCTGTCGGCGGAGGCGAGGCCGGCCGTGAGGACGATCGAAGCGGCGATGAGTGTCTGCTTGAAGTTCATTGTCTTTCTCCTGTGGTGGTTTCGATTTCTCGCGGGCTTCGCTGCTCCGGGTCGGCCGATCGCCGGGGCTTCGAGGCTCAGTTCTCTGCGCTCTCCCGCGTCATTCGCCCCTTGATACGCGGCTTCGAAAAGAGTCGTCTATACGAATTATGCTTTTTGCACATAAGATATTTCATTAAAAAATAGGCACACTTATAGTGTAGTTAATTGAGTAGTCGTCCGGTCGGACGTCGTGGCGGGCGGCGCGTCGGGCACCGATGTCACTGGTAAGTACGGCACCGGCGGCGTAAGCGTCCAATGGACGTACCGCACGTGGCGATCTCCGACGATTCCGGGCCATCCGGGGCGGAACAGGATGCGATAAACTCCGCCCAGCGTCTGCCTCACGAAAGGTGCCCACGATGGCCGTTCCTCTCTTAGACCTGAAGCTCCAGTACCAGCAGATCCGTGACGAGGTCATGAAAGTCACGGAGGAGATCTACGAATCGCAGATGTTCATCCTCGGCAAGCGGGTCGAGGAGTTCGAGAAGGACTTCGCCGAGTACTGCCACACGAAGTACTCGGTCGGGGTCTCGTCGGGAACCGACGCGCTGCTCATCGCGCTCATGGTGCTCGACCTCGAGCCGGGCGACGAGGTCATCGTCCCCGCCTATTCGTTCTTCGCCACCGCCGGCGTGGTCGAGCGTCTCGAGCTCATCCCTGTCTTCGTCGACATCGAGCCGGATTCCTTTAATATCGATCCGACCCAGATCGAGTCGCACATGTCGGCGCGGACGAAGGTGATCATCCCGGTTCACCTCTTCGGCCAGGCTGCCGAGATGGACGCGATCAACGCGATCGCGGCGCGCCGCGGCGCGCACGTCATCGAGGACGCCGCGCAGGCCGTCGGCGCCGAGTGGGACGACAAGCGGATCGGCAGCATCGGGAGGGTCGGTGCGTTCTCGTTCTTCCCGTCGAAGAACCTCGGCGCGTTCGGCGACGCCGGGGCGGTCACGACCGACGACGAGGCGCTCTACCAGAAGCTGATCGACTACCGCGTCCACGGCATGCGTCCGAAGTACTTCCACCACTACGTCGGCGGGAACTTCCGGATCGACGCGCTCCAGGCGGCGATCCTCCACATCAAGTTGAAGTACCTCGAGGACTGGCACCGCGGGCGGCAGCGCAACGCGGATCTCTATCGCGAGCTGTTCGCCGGGTCGGACGTCGCCGATCGCGTCAAGCTGCCCCACGCGCTCCCGCGCCGTCGCCACATCTACAACCAGTTCTGCATCCGCTTCCCCGAGGGGCGCGCGACGCGCGACAAGGTTCTCGAGCACCTCCGGAGCAAGGGAATCGGCTGCGACATCTACTACCCGCTCACGCTCCCGCAGCAGACGTGCTTCAAGGAGCTTCCGTCCGCGAAGGAGCCTTTCCCGCATTCGGAGGCGGCTGCCGCGGAGTCGATGGCGATTCCGATTTTCCCCGAGCTGACGAAGGACCAGATCGCCGAAGTCGTGCGGGAGATATCGGCGGGTCTGAAGAGCTGATGCAGCCCTCCGAGGTCGCTGCCGACGATCGAGCGGGCCTTCGGTACTGGGACGATCTTTGGGTCGGGCAGGAGCTTCCCGCTCCGATCGATCCTCGCGCGCGGGGATGGAGGAACAACGTCATCCGCCGCCTCGACGCTTTCTTCCGCGCTGCATTCGGCGCGCGCGTGCCTTCGGGTGGGAAGCTTCTCGAGATCGGCTGCGGCGCCTCGGCACTGCTGCCGTACTTCGCGAAAGAGCACGGGCTCGAGGTTTCCGGGCTCGACTACTCTCCCGAAGCCTGCGCTCAGGCGCAACGCATCCTGGCGCGCGACGGAGTCAGCGGGCGGATCGCATGCTCCGATCTCTTCATCCCCCCGCAGGCCATGCTCGGCGCCTTCGACGTCGTCACATCGTTCGGCGTGGCCGAACATTTCAGCGACACCGATGCCTGCATTCGCGCGATCGCGACCTTCGCGAAGCGTGGAGGGCTCGTCGTGACGATGGTTCCGAACCTCGGAGGCCTGCCGGGCGCGGTCCATCGGTGGCTGAACCGCAAGGTGTACGAGGCGCACGTTCCGCTCACTCCTCATCGCCTGCGCGACGCGCACGTCCGGACGGGGTTGACGGTCCTCGAGGCGCGGCACCTGATCTCCATCTTCTTCGACGAGAAGAATCTGCTCGGCCTCGATCCGACGCGATTCTCCACGCGCGTGAAGCGGACGCTCGTCCGGATGCTCAACCTCGTTGCGGCAGTCGTCTGGACGATCGAGCGCGTCGGAAGGCGCGAGATGCCTGCAACCCGCGCGCTGGCTCCATACGTCATCGTTCTGGCGAAGCGCCCCGCGATGGTCTCAGGCTAGTCGTGCGCGACCCGAGATGAAGCAGATGAGCAGCGATCGAATCAAAGAGGCCGGGCCCGGGCCCGCGGTCGTCCTGCTCGCGCGATCTCTCTCCGCGGGCGGCACCGAGCGGCAGCTGGTCAACCTTGCGATCGGACTCAAGCGGAACGCGGTCGACGTGTCGGTCGTCGTCTTCTACGAGGGAGGGGCTCTCGACGAGGAGCTTCGGGACGCGGGCGTCCCGCTGCGCACCGCGGGGAAGACGGGACGCTGGGACACGTTGCGCTTCGCTCGCGAGCTCTCGTCTCGCGTCGCCGAGGGTAACGCGAAGGTCATTTACTCGTTTCTCGAGGTGCCTAACGTCGTCGCCGCCGCAGGCCGCGTCGGCCTCTGGCGGCTTCCGGTCGTCTGGGGGATCCGCAGCTCCAGGATGGATCTCGACCGCTACGGGCTGCTTCACCGGCTGATCTACTTCGCGCAGGCGCCGTTGAGCCGCTCCGTCGACTCGATCATCTTCAATTCCGAGGCGGGGCGCAGGCGGGCGCGCGACCTCGGGATCGTGGCCTCCAGGAACCGTGTGATTCCGAACGGGATCGACGTCGAACGCTTCCGTTTCGACCCGCGGGCGCGTGCGTCGCTGCGACGGTCGTGGGGGGTGCGTGACGACGAACCGCTCGCCGGCATCGTCGCGCGGCTCGATCCGGTGAAGAACCACGAGCTCTTCGTGCGAGCCTCCGCGCTCGTCGGGGCGGCGGACGCACGGGTTCGCTTCGTTTCGATCGGCGGCGGCGACCCGGAGCGTGCCGCAATGCTCCGCGAGCTCGCGGACGCGCGCGGCCTCTCGAGCCGGATGATCTGGGCGGGGGAACGCCTTGACCTTCCATCGGTCTACTCCGCTCTCGACCTGAACGTGCTCTCCTCGACGGGCGAGGGCTTTCCGAATGCGATCGCCGAGTCGATGGCTTGCGAGACGCCGGTGGTCGCGACCGACGTCGGAGACGCGCGCGAGATCGTCGGCGACACCGGCCGCATCGTCGACGCAAGCCGCCCCGAGGCGCTCGCCGACGCGATGCTCGAGATGGTTCGCGGAGGGGGCGCCCGTTCGGCGACTGCCCGGGAGCGCATCGCGTCGCGCTATTCGATCGAGCGGATGATTTCGTCCACGTGCGAAGAACTGCGCGCGGTTGCGGGAGGCGGCAAGTGATCAAGGTGATGCACGTCATCACCGGCCTCTCCACGGGAGGGGCCGAGATGATGCTTGCCAGGCTCCTTTCCTCGGTCGATCGAAACTCCGTGACTCCCTCGGTCGTATCGCTCACGAACATGGGCGAGGTCGGTGCGAGCATCGAGGCCGGGGGAGTTCCGGTGCAGGCGCTCGGGATTTCGCGCAGGATGCCGTCGCTAAACGCGGTTTACCGGCTCCGTTCGACGATGCGCGAATTCGATCCGGACGTCGTGCAGTGCTGGATGTACCACGCGGACCTGCTCGGCGGCATCGCCGCGAGGTCACTCCGCGTCCCCGCGATCTGGAGCCTCCGGCAGAGCAACCTCTCGCGCGAGGCGAACAGCATGCCGACGCTGCTCACGATGCAGCTTTGCGCGCGCCTCTCGTCGCGAGTGCCGGCACGGATCGTCTGCGGCTCGGAAGCGGCGCGGCGCGCGCATCTCGGCATCGGCTATTCTGGCGAGCGAATGGTGGTGATTCCCAACGGTTTCGATCTCTCTCGATTCCGACCTTCGGACGACGACCGCGTCTCCGTGCGCGAGGAGCTCGGGCTCGCGCCGGAGACGCCGATCGTCGGCCTCGTCGCCCGCTTCGATCCGCAGAAAGACCACCGGAGCTTTGTCGAGGCCGCCAGACGGATTCATCGCGTCCGCGCCGACGTCCACTTCCTGCTCTGCGGCAGTCTCGTGACTCGCGATAACGCCGTGCTCGCGAGGTGGGTCGACGAGGCGGGCATCGCGCCGGTTGTACACCTGCTCGGTCGTCGCGAGGACCTCCCCCGACTTACGGCAGCGCTCGACGTCGCGGTCTCGTCGTCGATCGGCGAGGGGTTCTCGAACACGATCGGGGAGGCGATGGCCTCGGGTGTCCCGTGCGTCGTGACCGATGTCGGCGATTCGGCAGCGATCGTCGGCGGGAGCGGCGCGGTGGTCGGGCCGCGCGATCCCGAGGCGCTTGCCGATGCGTCGTTGCGACTGCTCGACATGGCGCCTGGAGAGCGGGCGCGACTCGGCCTCGCGGGCCGCACGAGCATCGAGGAGCACTTCAGCCTTGGCGCGATCGCACGAACCTACGAAGCGCTCTGGAGCGAGGTCGCGACATGTGCGGGCTGAGCGGCTTCGTCGATTTCGGGGGCCGAAGCGCCGAGGAGCTCGCGACCGCCGCGAGGCGGATGAGCGACGCGATCGCGCACCGCGGGCCCGACGACGCGGGCGAGTTCGCGGATCCGTCGTGCGGCGTCGCTTTCGGGTTCAGGCGCCTTGCGATCCTCGATCTCACGGAAGCCGGGCATCAGCCGATGCTGTCGGTCGGCGGCCGCTTCGCCGTCGAGTTCAACGGGGAGATCTACAACTACGTCTCGATCCGGCGCGAGCTGGAGGAGAAGGGGCTCGCTCCGTCGTGGCGCGGCCACTCGGACACGGAGGTCATGCTCGCCGGCTTCGAGGCCTGGGGCGTGCGCGCGACGGTCGAGCGCTTTGTCGGGATGTTCGCGCTCGCGGTCTGGGACCGCAAAGAGAGAATGCTGTACCTCGTCCGCGACCGCTTCGGCGTGAAGCCGATGTACTACGGCTGGGCGGGAAACGTCTTTCTCTTCGGCTCCGAGCTCAAGGCGATGCGCGCGCATCCGGCGTTCGTGGCGGAGATCGACCGCGACGCGCTCGCGCTCTACATGCGGCACAACTACATCCCGGCGCCGTGGACGATTTATCGAGACGTGCGCAAGCTCGCGGCCGCGTCGATTCTGACGATGCGCTGCGACGGCGCCGACGCCGCGAGGCAGACGCTCTCGATCGATGCGTTCTGGTCGGCGAAGCAGGCTGTCGAGCTCGGCGTCGCTAACCCGCTCCGCTGCTCGGACGGTGAAGCGACCGACGAGCTCGAAGCGATGCTGCGCGACGCGGTCGGCCTGCGGATGATCTCCGACGTCCCGCTCGGCGTGTTCCTCTCGGGCGGGATCGACTCGTCGCTCGTCACCGCGATGATGCAGGTGCAGAGCTCCGCGCCGGTGAAGACCTTCACGATCGGATTCCACGAGGAGGGTTACGACGAGGCGAAGCACGCGAAAGAAGTCGCGCGCCACCTCGGCACCGACCACACCGAGCTCTACCTCACGGCGGACCAGGCGCTCGAGGTGATTCCGAAGCTTCCGGCGATGTTCGACGAGCCGTTCGCCGACTCGTCGCAGATTCCGACGTATCTCGTCTCGTGGATGGCGCGCCGCCACGTGACCGTCAGCCTCTCGGGCGACGGAGGCGACGAGCTCTTCGGTGGCTACAACCGCTACTTCCTCGGCCGGAGCCTGTGGAACAAGATCCGCTGGGCGCCTTCGCCGCTTCGCGCGGGCGTCGCGGGGCTGATCGCGTCGATGACACCGCAGACGTGGGAGACCTTTTTCCGCCGCCTCGACCCCGTGTTAGGCGGGGCCCTGCCTCATCGTCCCGCCGACAAGCTGCTGAAGATGGCGGAGATCCTGGAGGCGAAGACGCCCGACACGATGTACAGGGGCCTGGTCTCCCAGTGGAAGGAGCCGGCGAGCCTCGTGCTCGGCGCGCGGGAGCCGGCGACGGTGCTCACCGATCCGCTCTCCTGGGCCGTGCTCGACGATTTCACCGAGCGGATGATGTTTCTCGACACGATCAGCTACCTGCCCGACGACATCCTCGTCAAGGTCGATCGCGCGAGCATGGCCGCGAGCCTGGAGGCGCGCGAGCCGCTGCTCGACCATCGGCTCTTCGAGCTCGCGTGGAGGCTGCCACTCGACATGAAGGTCCGCGGAGGCGACGGGAAGTGGATTCTTCGCCAGGTGCTCTACCGTCACGTGCCGAAGGAACTGATCGACAGGCCGAAGATGGGTTTCGGCGTTCCGATCGATCGGTGGCTTCGCGGCCCGCTGCGCGACTGGGCGGAGGAACTGCTGTCGGAGCCGCGGCTCCGCGCCGATGGCCTGCTCGACGTCGCCATGGTTCGCCGCGCGTGGGACGAGCACCTTTCGGGCGAGCGGAACTGGCAGTACCACCTCTGGACGGTGCTGGTATTTCAACAGTGGCAGCGGGACGCGAAGGGCGGGAGCGGCGCAGATGCCTGATTCGGGCATCTCGCTGCTGCAAACGGCCGCGACGCTCCTCGCGGGACTCGCCCTCTTCCGGTTCTGGCGCGCGGTCGCGGCGCGGGGCGTCGGAGTCGGCGTGATCGCGGCAGGCTTCGCGCTGCGTGCGCTCGGCGGCGCAGCGGCGTTCCTCGTCTCGTGGCTCGAGCTGCCCGTCGCGCGGTCGCTCCAGGTCGGCAACGGCCTCTGGTTCTATGCGATCGACGCGCGCGGCTACGCGGGGAATGCCGACGCCTGGATTCTCGGCGGGGCGGGCGACGTCGTGCTGCCCGACCGCTCCCTCGCGTCTTACTTCTTCGTGCAGCTCGTGGCCGTCTGCCGTTCCCTCTTCGGCCCCGTCCATTCAGCCTCGCTGCTCATCAACCTGTTCGCATACCTGGGCGCGGCATACGTCATCGTCTCGTGGATCGGGTCGGGTGACGCGCGACGGGAACGCATCGGCATTGCGACGCTCGCTGCGATGGCACTGATGCCGAGTTGGATCCTCTGGTCGCTGCAGCCGCTCAAGGACACGCTCTTCATCGCGGTGGTCCTGCTGTTCCTGTTCGGCTCCGATCGGTGGCTGAACCTCTGGCGCGGCGGCGAGCCTCGCGGTGCGGCGCTGCTCGGCGCCGCGGCCGTCTGCTGGCTCGCCCTGCACGCGATCGGCGGCGTTCGCTGGTACTACGCATGTCTCGCATGGATGCTCTGGCTGCCCGCGGTGGCATGGGGCGGGCTCGAGCTCCGGCAGCACAGGGCGAGGTTCTGGCTTGCCTCGCTCCTGCTCTTCGGCATCCTCGCCCAGGCGGTGGCATTGAATCTTCCGGTCGACCTTGCGCAAGGGAACCGGCGGCTGCTCGATGTGCCGACGTGGCTCGCGGGAGAGGTGGATGAGTCGCGGGCGCGATTCGTGACCAAGTACAAGGCGACGACGACGATCGCGGCCGGGCCGCTGCTCGAGGATGTTCCGTACGGCGAGGTGGCCGCGCGCGCCGCGATGGTCGTGCTCCCGCGGTTCGTCGCTATGCCGCTCGGAATTGCGAAGGTGGGTGGCGGTCGCGGGCTCTGGCTCTTCGCGGAAGTCGACACGATTGCCTTCGTCGCGGTGGCGCTGTATGCCATCGGGGTGGCGTGGAGGGCGCGATCGAGGCGGCTCGCGCTCGACGGCACGCTCGTGCTCGCCCTCGCCCTCATCGCGGTGACGCTCCCGATGCTCTGGGCGGTGAACAACTTCGGCACGCTGCTCCGCTTTCGCGAGATGTTCATGATCCCGCTTCTCGTCGTCCCTCTCGTCGCGGCATCGCAGCTGCACCTCGACGCAAGCAGGTAACCGCGGGCGCCGGAGCGCTGGCGGGCTTCCGATGTGACTGCGGTACACTTCGAGCGAGATGCAAGGTTGACGACGCAGATGCTTGAACTGGAACCTCTGCCCGGCGCCAGCCGCGGGACGAGCCCGCCGCAGCGACACTGCCTCGCCGACGCGGGCTCGCCGAACCCGCGGCCCGGCCACGTGGCGCGCGACGGAGCGGCCGCGACTGCCGTGGAGCGTTCGAAGTGACGGAATCGCGCGACAACCGGGATGCCGCGGCGACCGATCGGGCGGGAGTCGAGTACTGGAGCGGGCGCTGGACGGCGGGCGAGCTTCCGACTGCGATCGATCCTCGCGATCCCTCGCGGTGGAACTATGTCAACCGATGCCTGCACGCGTACTTTCAGTCGTTGTTCGGCGCGAACGGCGGGCGTGACGAGAGGCTGCTCGAGATCGGCTGCGGAAACTCGGTCTGGCTTCCTTATTTCCAGCGGGAGCACGGATTTGCGATCGAAGGGCTCGACTACTCGCCGGAAGGCTGCGAGGGGGGACGGCGAATCCTCGCGCGCGAGCAGGTTCGCGGAGCGATCCACTGCGCAAACCTCTTCAGCCCCCCCGTGGAGCTCGAGAGGGCGTTCGACGCCGTCGTATCGTTCGGCGTGGTGGAGCATTTCGACGACACGGACGCCACGGTGCGCGCGGCTGCCGCATTCGTCGCGCCCGGAGGGGTCCTGTTCACGCTCGTTCCGAACATGAACGGCCTGCCGGGACTGATCCAGAAGACGATCAACCGCCAGCTGTACGACGCGCACGTTCCCTTGACGCCGTCTCGGCTCGCCGAGGCGCACACCCGCGCCGGCCTAACCGTACTCGAGTCGCGCTACTTCCTCTCGGTGAATTTCGGGATCAACTCGCTGTTCGGTGCCGAACGCGGCCGCAGGTCGATGACGGCCTTCGCGGCAGTCCTCTACCTGCTCAATCAGTGCGCGACGCTCGTCTGGAAGCTCGAGGAGCTGATGGGCGCGCGCTTTCCCGAGGGACGGCTGCTGTCGCCGTATGTGATCACCACGGCGCGACGGCTCGACGGCGGGGCGATCGGAAACCCGGGCGAAACGAAGGCGACGGGTCGGATATGAGCTTTCTCGGATCGATCTACCAGCGCGCCTACGATGCCGTCTGCGGCCGTCCGCCTAACCTGATGCCGTGGCACTTTCAGTGGCTCGGCGGGAAGGACCTGTACCACGACCTGCGGAGGCTGCTCGGCGGGATGCGCGGAGACGTGCTCGATGTCGGCTGCGGGACGAAGCCCTATCGCTCCTGGTTCGGGGGAGCCGGCTCGTACGTGGGGCTCGACGTCGAGGCGGGCGACGGCGTCGACATCGTCACGAGCGGGAACGAGCCCTGGCCTCTCGCCGACTCGACGTTCGACGTGGTGCTCTGCACCCAGGTGCTCGAGCACGTGAGCGATCTCGAGCTCGTGCTCGGCGAGATCCGGCGAGTCCTTCGCCCGGGCGGGCGCGTGATCGTGAGCGTCCCGTTCATCTTCAACGAACACGGCGCCCCGCACGACTACCGCCGCGTTTCGATCTACGGCGCCCGTGGCCTGTTCGAAAGAGACTACGAAATCGAGGAGCTGACGCAGCAGGGGGGGGCGGGCAGCAGCACGGGCCAGCTTCTGCTCAATTGGGTCGAACTGCAGACGAACCGCACCGGAGTGACGCGACTCCTGAAAGGGATCCTGCTTCCGCTCTGGCTGCTATTCTCAGGGATCGTGAATCTCGCAGGCTGGATCGTCGACATGCTCGACGGCACGGGCGACTTCTACGGCAACGTGATGATCGTCGCACGGAAGAAATGAGGAGACTGGGCTGAATGGACGCGCACCAGCTTGAAGTTCGCGCGGGCGAGCGCTTCGAGTTCGGGAAGAACTGGCAGAACTTCCTCGAGCGGCTCGACGACGAGAGGATCGAGGCGGCCACGCGCTCACTCGCGGCGACGCTCGGTCTCGCGACGCTCGAGGGAAAGAGCTTCATCGACATCGGTTCGGGCAGCGGGCTCTTCAGCCTCGCGGCCCGGCGTCTCGGGGCGACGGTGACGTCGTTCGATTTCGACCCGCAATCGGTTGCGTGCACCGAGGAGTTGAAGCGGCGATATTTTCCCGGGGACCGGAGCTGGCGGGTACTTTGCGGCTCGGTCCTCGATCGCGAGTTTCTCGCAGGGCTCGGAACGTTCGACATCGTCTATTCGTGGGGTGTGCTCCACCATACCGGCGCGATGTGGGATGCGCTCGGGAACGTCGCGCCGCTCGTCGACGGGGCGGGCCTGCTCTTCATCGCGATCTACAACGACCAGGGCGGGGCGAGCCGTCGCTGGCTCTCGATCAAGAAGCTCTACAACCGCTCGCCGCGCGTCGCGGGGCCTCTGCTCGTCCTTTGCGTCGGCGCGTACTTCGTCGTCCGGGACACGCTGATCCGGCTCCTCCATCGCCAGAAGCTCTTCGACAAGGCGTCACTCGAGCGCACGGGCACGCGCGGCATGACCTTCGGCAGCGATCTCGTCGACTGGGTTGGCGGTTATCCGTTCGAAGTGGCGAAGCCCGAGGAGATCTTCCGGTTCTATCGCGACCGCGGCTTCGACTTGAGCGAGATGACCACCTGCGGCGGCGGACTCGGCTGCAACGAGTACGTCTTCCGACGGCGCGTTCACGATCGCGTTTGAGCCGCCGAAGGCCGGGCGACGCTCAGGCTGCTCCGTCCTGCCGGTCGCGCAACAGCCGCGCCAGCGAGGCGAACACCAAAGTGCACGATACCGCGTAGACGACGGACGTCGACAGAGCGATGCCGGCCACGCCGAGATAGCGCGAGAAGATCAGGTTC
>JAMPYE010000537.1 GCA_023700825.1 Thermoanaerobaculia bacterium
AGACACGTTCACCGGCGACGAGGAGACGACCGAAATCCGGCCGCGAGCCGGGATCGCAAGCCTGCCCGACTCTCCCGTGCCGCCTCCGACTCCTCCCGCCGAGCCGTTCGACCCGCACTTCGGGAGGTTGCGCAAGGTGCTGCCGCAGCTGGCGCGAGGCATCCACGCACTCCACGACGCGGGTAAGCTCCATCGCGATATCAAGCCCGCGAACATTCTCGTCTCGCGACAAGGGCGTGTGGTGATCCTCGACTTCGGGCTCGTCACAGAGAGGCTGGGCGCCGGGAGCGACGCCGCCTCACAGCTCATCGGCACCCCGGCCTACATGTCGCCGGAACAGGCGGCAGGCAGGCCCCTCACCGAGGCGAGCGACTGGTACAGCGTCGGGGTGCTGCTCTATCAGGCGCTCACCGGAAGGCTTCCACACTCGCGCCGGGGAGTTCGCGCCCTCGTCGACAAACAGTCGGTGGTGCCCCGCTCTCCCAGGTCGCTGAACCCGCACGCGCCCGAAGATCTGTCGGAGCTGTGCGAAGAACTGCTCCGCATCGATCCGGCCCAGCGTCCGACCGGGATCGAGATCGTTCGCGAGCTCGCCCTCAGCAGGCGCACCACCGCGTCGACTCCGCTGCCCCGCCTGCATCAGCCGAAACGGCTCGTCGGGCGCGAGTCCGAGCTGCGCGTCATCTCCGAGGCCTTCGAGCGCACCCTGCGCGGCTCCACCTCGGTCGTCTTCCTCTACGGCCCGTCGGGCATGGGCAGGACGACGCTCATCCGCCATTTCGTCGAGACCGCGCGCACGCAGCACGACGACGTCGTCGTCCTCGAGAGCCGCTGCTACGAGCGCGAGTCGGTTCCCTACAAGGCCGTCGACCACCTGATCGACGGTCTCGGCGCCTGGCTGCGCACGCTTCCGGAGAGCGAGCTTGCCGGGCTGCTGCCTCCCGACCTCGGCGACCTCAGCAGGCTCTTCCCCGCGATGTCGCAGATCGCCGCTCTCGCGGGACGCACCTCCGCGGTCACGCCCGACCCGCAGGAGTCGCGTCGCCGCGCCTTCGGAGCGCTCCGACATATCCTCACGCGAGTCGCCGTGCGCAAGGTGCTCGTCCTCGTCATCGACGACCTGCAGTGGGGCGACTCCGACAGCGCGATGCTGCTCGGCGAAGTGCTGCGCCCGCCCGCGTCGCCGCCCCTGCTGCTCCTGGTGACCTGTCGCAGTGACTCCGAGGAGACGAGCGAGTTCCTTGCGACGCTGCGCCGGATCCTGCTGCCGCACGATCGCGTGAGCCCGTTCTTCTCGACCACGCGGTTGAGCCTCGGCCCGCTGTCGGGTGACGAGGCGCTCGCCCTCGCGCGCGGCCTGATCACGAGCGAGGGCGGGCAGCGCTTTCCGGAGAACGACGTCGAGCGCATGGCGAAGGTCATTGCCGAAGGCTGCGGCGGTCAGCCGACCGGCATCGTGGAGTACGGCAGGTTTCTCCTCTCCAGGTCCGACAACGGGCCGGGCGAGGCGCCGCTGTCGATCGAGGCGCTCATCCAACGCCGCGCCCTGCGCCTGCCGGAACAGCCGCTGCTGTTGCTGGAGCTCCTCGCGCTCGCCGGCAAGCCGGTTTCCCAGAGAGTCCTGCAGGCCGCCTCGGAGTTAGGCGACGACTTCCCGCAGGCGCTTGCCCTGCTCACCTCGAGCCATCTCGCGCGCTCGAAGGGCATCCGCTGGTACGACGACGTCGAGACGTACCAGGACCAGGTTCGCTCCGCCGTCCTCGGCGCGCTGTCGGCGATCCTCCGGAAGTCGCTGCATCGCCGGCTGGCGCACGCGATGCGCTCCGAGGGAGTGCAGGACGCCGAGACTCTGGCCGGCCACTTCGTCGAGGCGGGCGAGATCGACACGGGACGGAGCTACACGATCGCGGCGACCGAACAGGCAATGCGGGCCCTCGCATTCGACCGGGCTGCGCGGCTCTGTCGCCAGGGCCTCGCACTTTCTCCGGAGCGGGCGGAGGCGCGGACGTTGACGATCCGGCTCGGCGAAGCGCTCGCCGGCGCGGGACGCGGTGCGGAAGCGGCGCTCGTCTTTCTCGGGGCGGTCGACGGGGCGAAGGTCGCCGAGTCGATCGAGCTGCAGCGGCGCGCCGCGGAGCTCCTTCTCCAGAACGGCCACGTCGACGACGGCCTCATCACGCTGCAGCAGGTGCTCCGCCGGCTGGGGATGAAGCTCGCGGAGACACCAATTCACGCGCTCGCGTCGCTTCTGACGCGACGCCTGCTCGTTCGTGTTCGAGGGCTCGGCTTCCGCGAGCTCGATTCGACGCAGCTGTCGCAGCAACAACTCACGAAGATCGACGCGTGCTGGTCGGCGTCGGTGGGCCTCGGGCTCGTCGACCCGATTCGCGGCGCCGACTTCCAGGCGCGGCACTTCCTTCTCGCGCTCGACGCAGGCGAGCCGTATCGAATCGCCCGTGCTCTAGCGACCGAAGCCGGATACTCGGCGGCAGCGGGAACGGGAACGCGCGCGCGGACGGACGAACTTCTCGCGCGCAGCGCCGGCATCGCGAAGCGGATCGACAACCCTCACGCCGAGGGGCTCGGGCTGCTCATCCGGGGGATGGCGGCCACCCTCGAGGGGCGATGGAGGGAGAGCCTGGCGCCCTCGCGCGCCGCCGAAACTCTGCTCCGCGAGCGCTGCAGCGGCGTTTTCTGGGAGCGGTTCATGTCGCAGCTCTATCCGCTCATCTCACTGATGTGGCTCGGCGAGTGGAAGCAGCTCGCGACACGGGTTCCTCAGCTGCTCGCCGAGGTGCGGCAGCGAGGCGACCTGTTCGCAGAGACCTACATCCGGACGCGGCTCGAATGGGTCGTGGCGCTGGCGGGTGACCGGCCTGGCGAGGCGCGGGCCATCGTCGACGACGCGATTGGCCGATGGTCCCGCACCGGATTTCATCTGCAGCACTTCCACTACATGCACTCGCGGATCGAGATCGGGCTGTACTCGGGCGACGTCGCGGAGGCCTACGCCGAACATCGCCGGAAGCTCTTCGCGCTCCAGAGCTCGATGCTCACGAAAGCGCGGATCGTGAACATCGAGGTGCACCACATGAGCGCGCGCGCAAAGATCGCGCTGCGGGCCTCCGGAGCGCAGGAGGCGCCCTCGCGCGCGTCGGTCATGCGCGACGTCGCGCGGATCGAGCGCAACGCCGCTCCCTGGGGCGACGCGCTCGCCCTCGGAATCCGGGCGGGCGCCGCGTCGCTCGGCACGGACCGCGACGCGACGATTGCGCTCCTCCGGCGCGCCGACCGCGCGTTCCGCGAAGCCGGGATGGAGATGTGCGCTCTCGTCACGCTGCGACGACTGGGCCAACTGCTCGGAGACGACGCGATGGTGAAGATGGTCGACCAGCGGATCACCGCCAACGGTGTCGCCCGCCCCGACAGAGTCGCCGACGTGCTGATGCCGGGACGGTGGGGGTGACGCAGGACGGGGTCCTGAGTTATCAAAGAGGCGAAAAGCGATGAGGCGAGAGGCGATGA
>JAMPYE010000538.1 GCA_023700825.1 Thermoanaerobaculia bacterium
ACTCGCGGAGGCCGCGCGAGGAGAACCGGTCGAGAAGCTGCCTCACGAGCCTGCGCCCGAGCCCCCGTCCCCGGTAGTCGGGATGGACCACGAGGGAGCGCATCAGCGCCATGAACTGGAACGGTTCCGCGCCGATGCACCCGACGATCTGGTCGCTGTCCACCGCCACCACGAAGCTTCCGACGTTCTCGTGCACCCCGTCGATGTTCAGGTCGGCGTCGATCAGGAGCGCGATCACGTCGTCGAGATCGGTTTCGAGCGCTGCGCGGATCGTGAGTTCGTCGGGCGACTTCATTGGCTGTCCAAGTGTAGCGTTTCTTTCAGTTTGACGCGCGAATTGCTGGCCCCACGGGAGCGACCGGGCAACAGCCTCCGCGCTGCGGGAAAGGAGGGAATTCCGGAGAGCCCCGAAACCCTATTGTCTGTGATGGTCGCCACAGTGAGACCTGTGATGTTGACCGTTGCGGCTTTCGCAGGCATGTGCGTAGACTAACCACGCTTCGCAAGGCTGCGTTCGCAGCCACATTTCGAGCGCAGGAGACCCCCAAATGGCAGACCCGAACGATAAAGTTGCAGGACAACCCGACGGCGGCTGGTACGTCGACTCGCAGTGCATCGACTGCGATCTTTGCCGGGAGACCGCTCCGGCGAACTTCCAGCGCAACGACGAGGCCGGCTACTCGTACATCTTCAAGCAGCCCGAAACCCCCGAGGAAGAGGCGCTCTGCAAGGACGCGAAGGACAACTGCCCGGTCGAGGCGATCGGCACCGACGGCTAGTCGGGAGCTCGCGCCTCCGCCCAACGGCGGCTGGCATCAGCGCATGGGCATCCTTACGTGGTTGCTGAGCGGCGCAGTCGCGCTGCTCGCCTGCCGGTTCATCCCACTCGGAAGAACGGCGGGACGTGTGTCCGAAGCACTCTGCGGGCTCGCCTTCGCGATCGGGGGCGGGCTCGCAGCCACTCGGCTCGACTTCGGCGGCTGGAGCGAAGCCGATCCCCGCGCCGCGCTCTTCTGCGCGGTGACCACCCTATGCGGCGTCGCATTGGCGCGCATCGCTGCGGCGTTCGCCGCCCGTCGCGCGACCCCTACGCGCTAGTGACGCGCGAGCTGAGGCCGAAAGCCGTCATCTCCCGCTCCCCGAGGAGGACGCAGGGATCCGGCGTATCGTCGGCCACGGAGTTGGCGACGCCGAGCCAGGCGTCTCGATCCATCGAACGAATTCCGCCACGCTCGTTCGCAGCGCCTCGACATCGACCCCTCGCGACTCTTCCACCTTCGCCAGCGCGATCAGTCCCACGCCGATTCGTTCGATCGCCACGCGTCGCTGGCCCCGCTCGATGTGATGCGCGCCGGCAGCGAGTTGGAGCAGCGCGCGCGCGAGCTCCGTCTCACCGTAGACCGCCTCGAGAAGCAGTTCCTCGAAGAGCTCTGCGGCCTCTTCGAATTCTCTCTCGTTGAAGAGCGCGATGCCAAGTTCGAAGCGGTCGTCGTCGCCGATATCCACCCCGGAACGATACCTCGTTCGCCCGTGGACCTCGCATTCCGCGATAATCGTCCCGTGACGAAGATCCGCCACTACAAGCTCAGTACGCCGGCTCCGGCCCGCAACTACAAAGTTCGTTACGAGAGCGAGCTGAACCGGGAGCAGCTCGACGTCGTCATGGCGCCGGACGGGCCGATTCTCGTCATCGCCGGCGCCGGCAGCGGAAAGACGCGGGCCCTCACCTTCCGCGTCTCGCGGCTCGTCGAGGACGGAACCGACCCCACGAGAATCCTCCTCCTCACGTTCACGAACAAGGCCGCACGCTCGATGCTCTCCCGCGTCGAGGACCTCGTGCAGATCGACACCCGCCGGATCTGGGGCGGCACGTTCCACGCGATGGGCAACCGGATCCTTCGCAGGCACGCCGAGCAACTCGGGTTCCGGCCTAACTTCTCGATCCTCGACGAAGAGGACGCGAAGGAGACGATGGACTCCGCGGTCTCGTCGCTCGCGATCGACACGCTCGCGAAGCGCTTTCCCCGCGGCGACGTGCTCGTCTCGATCCACTCCTACGTCGTCAACACCGGCACCGATCTCGTCGCGCACCTCGAGGAGCGCCATCCGCACTTCCTCTCCATCGCCCCCGAGATCGCGGGCGTGTTCGACCGCTATCGCGAGAAGAAGCGCGACTCGAACACGATGGACTTCGACGATCTGCTCATCCACTGGCGGACGCTCCTGCTGGATCATCCCGCGGCGGCGCAGGCGATCCGCGGCCACTTCAAGCACATCCTCGTCGACGAGTACCAGGACACCAACCGGCTCCAGGCCGAGATCGTCGACCTGCTCGCGGCCGAGCACCGCAACGTCATGGTCGTCGGCGACGACGCGCAGGCGATCTACTCGTTTCGCGGCGCGTCGTTCGAGAACATCATCACCTTCCCGCTCCGCTGGCCCGACTGCCACGCGTTCAGGCTCGAGACCAACTATCGCTCCACGCCGCAGATCCTTGCGCTCGCGAACGCGTCGATCGCGCAGAATCGCTTCCAGTTCCCGAAGGAACTGCTCGCCGTCCGCACCGCCGGACCCGAGCCCGCGGTCGTCGGACTCGACTCCGCCGTGCAGCAGGCCTCCTTCGTCGCATCGCGGATCCTCGAGCTTCGTGACGAGGGGACCAGCCTCGCCGAGATCGCCGTGCTCTACCGCTCGCACTACCAGATCCTCGAGCTCGAGGTGGAGCTGACCCGGCGCAACATCCCGTACGAGGTTCGCTCCGGCGTGCGCTTCATGGAGCAGGCGCACATCAAGGACACCCTCGCGTTCCTCCGGATCGTCGCCAACCCGTCGGACGAGCTCTCCTGGAAGCGCGCGATGAAGCTCTTCCCTCGCGTCGGGGAGCGCACCGCCGCCGAGGTATGGGATCGCATCTCCGCGCGCCAGGAGACTCTCGCGGCGTTCCTTGCCGCCGCACAGAACGCGGCGGCCAAAGGCGCCGCGGAGGGGCTGCGCAAGTTCGGGGCGATCCTCCGCCGGCTCGACACCGAGACGATGAAGCGCTGCCCCTCGGACGCGATCCGGCTCGTGGTCGAGGAGCACTACCGCGACTACGCTCGTCTCAAGTTTCCCAACGCGCAGACGCGAATCGACGACCTCGAGCAACTCGCCGACTTCGCGCTCAAGAACGACGACCTCGGCGAGTTCCTGCGCGAGGTTTCGCTCGAGCGCCCTCTCGCCGGGGAGGATCTCGTCGTCGCCGCCCCCGAGGACGAGAAGATCGTCCTGTCGTCCGTTCACCAGGCGAAGGGCCTCGAATGGGACGCCGTCTTCGTAATCGGCCTTTCGGAGGGCAAGTTCCCTTCGGCACGCTCGATGCGCGAGCAGAGCGTGATCGTCCGTCTCCCTCCGAAAGTGCCGGTGCTTCCTGCAACGGAAGGCGCGCTCGTCAGGATGCTCGAGCTCGCCGGGGAGCCGGACGAATCGGGGCATCGCGAGATCAGCATTCCCGGCGAGGAGGAAGAGCGGCGCCTCT
>JAMPYE010000539.1 GCA_023700825.1 Thermoanaerobaculia bacterium
GGCGACGCGCAGGCAAGAGTGCTTGCGCCACATGACTTCGCCTCCCTGCCTGCTCATCGCCTCTCACCTCATCGCCTATCGCCCTTCGCCTGCTTTGACCTTTGGCCTATGACCTGCTCTTCGCCTCTCGCCGTACTTCCTCGATGAATCCCCGCATCCGGTCGTGGTCCTTGATCCCCGGCGCCGACTCGACGCCGCTCGACACATCGACGCCGAACGGATGGACGACGCGAATCGCCTCCGCCACGTTCTCGGGTTTGAGCCCTCCGGCGAGAAAGAACGGCTTCTCCTCCAGAAGATCGTGCACGAGGTTCCAGTCGAACCGGGTTCCGGTGCCGCCGAGCCCCGAGCTGCTCGCCGCGTCGAAGAGGTACCAGTGCGCGGCGCCGTAGCCGACCGGCTCGGTCAGTTCATCGCCGACACGAAAGGCCTTGATGACCGGCAGCCGCATCGACGCGACCTCCTCCGGGCTCTCGTCACCGTGAAGCTGGACGACGTCGAGCCCGGCGTGGCGCGCCACGGTCTCGATCTCCTCCCGCTCCTGGTTCGCGAACACGCCGACGAACCGGATCTGGCGCGGCTCGAACGGCGCGCACCGAGCGTCGAGCTGTCGGCGGTCGTGCTCCTGCTTCATCCAGCCTCGGACGTAGTGGATGATCCGCCTCGCCCGTTCGGCGTCGACACAGCGCGGCGACGACGGGACGAAGACGAAGCCGAGAAAGTCGGCTCCCATCTGCGCCGCGACGAGCGCGTCGTTCTCGCCCGTGAGCCCGCAGATCTTGATTCGCGCGGTCATGCGCCGGTCTCCACGCCGCGAAGTCTCCGCACGCCGGCGGCCCGATCGGCCTGGCGCAGCAGCGACTCGCCGACGAGGAAGGCCCGGAATCCCGAGCGCAGCAACTGCTCGACGTCGGCGCGTGTGTGAATTCCGCTCTCGGTGACGCGCAGCGCGCTTTCGGGGATTCGCGCTCCCAGGCGCTCCGACGTTCCGAGGTCGACGGAAAAGTCCCTGAGGTTCCGGTTGTTGACACCGACGAGGCGGGCGCCGCCATCGATCGCAACGTCGAGTTCGCGGTCGTCATGCACCTCGACGAGCGCGTCTCTGCCGAGCTCGTCTGTGATCGCGATGAAGTCGCGCAGCTGCGACGCGTCGAGGATCGAGGCCAGCAGCAACACCGCGTCGGCGCCCGCCGCGACGCCACGGAAGATCTGCACGGGGTCGACGACGAAGTCCTTCATGATCACCGGGAGCCCTGAAGCATTCGCGGCTCGCGCGAGCCAGTCGCGCGTCCCCTTGAAATGGCGAGGCTCGGTGACAACGGATATGGCTGCGGCTCCGCCGTCGCGGTACGCGGCCGCGATCGACTCGACATCGGGGCCCGAGACGATCGTTCCAGCGCTCGGCGAGGCAGCCTTGATTTCCGCGATGATGCGCGCGTCCCGTTCTCCGCCCTGCTCGAGTGCGGCGCGGAAGCGGTGTTTCTCCGAACTCGCGGTCCGTTCCCGCGCCCTGCGCTCGATCCCGGCGCGATCGAGCCGCGTCGTGCGCAGCTCCTCGCGCGTCTCCCCGACGATTCGCTCGAGCACGTTCAAGCCGGCTCGCTCCCCGCCGCGTGATGCGCCACGCGTCGCGACTCGGCGACGAGCGTCTCGAGCGCCTCCAACGCGCGCCCGCTATCGATCGAGTCGCGCGCCGCCTCGACGCCGTCGCGCAGCGTCGACTCGATGCCGCTGACGTAGATCGCGGCGCCGGCGTTGGCGAGAACGATCGCACGGCACGCGCCGTCGCGCCCGTCGAGCACCTCGCGGGCGATGCGCGCGTTCGTCGCAGCGTCGCCCCCATGGAGAAGCGCCGGATCGAAGCGCTTGAGCCCGAGCGACTCCGGCGTGATCTCGCGCGGCTCGACGGCGCCATCGCGAATCTCGAACGAGTGGGTAGCGCCGGACACGGAGATCTCGTCCATCCCGTCGTCGCCGTGGACGACGAGCGCATGCTCGGCGCCGAGCTCCGCGAGCACCCGCGCCATCGTCTCGACGAGGCGCGGCGAGAAGACGCCTAACACCTGCCTCCGCGCGAAGGCGGGGTTCGTGAGCGGCCCGAGGATGTTGAAGATCGTGCGAAGCCCGAGCTCGCGGCGCACGGAGCTGACCGCGGCCATCGCCGGATGCAGCTTCGGCGCGAACAGAAACGAGATGCCGGCGCTCTCGAGCACCTCGACCATCTGCTTCGCGGTGAGTTCGATCTCCACGCCGAGGGCGGCGAGCACGTCCGCACTGCCGCAGGAAGACGAGACCGCGCGATTGCCGTGCTTCGCGACGCGGGCTCCGGCTCCCGCTGCGACGATCGCCGAAACCGTCGATACGTTGAAGCTCCCGCGCCCGTCGCCGCCCGTGCCGCAGGTGTCGACCAGACCTTCGGGGTCGACGTCGAGAGGCGTCACCCGCTCGCGCATCGCGATCGCGGCGCCGGTGATCTCGTCGACCGTCTCGCTCTTCATCCGGAGCGCGATCAAGAGCGCCGCCTTCTGTGCGTCGCTCGCCTGCCCGTCCATGAGCATGCCGAACAACTCGCGCGACTCCTCGCGCGTCAGGTCGCCGCCCTCGACGAGCCTCCGGATCGCGTCGCCGATCACGCGAGCCCTCCAAAGCGCAGGAAGTTGCGGATCACCAGGTCGCCCGACTCCGTTCCGTACGACTCGGGGTGGAACTGGATGCCCCAGACCGGCAGCCCGGTGTGGCGCACCGCCATCACCGCGCCATCGGCGGTCTCCGCGTCGATCTCGAGGCACCCGGGCATCGTCGCGCGCTCGACGACGAGCGAGTGGTAGCGCGCGGCGCGGAACGGCACGGGGCAACCTTCGAACAGGCCGCGGCCGTGGTGCATCACGTCGTGCGTCTTGCCGTGCACCGGCACGGGGCCGCGCACGACTCTGCCGCCGTAAGCCTCTCCGATCGCCTGGTGTCCGAGGCAGACGCCCAGGAGCGGCGTCGACCGGTTCGCGCGAATGAGGTCGAGGATGCGTCCCGCCCGCGCGGGCGTGCCGGGTCCCGGCGAGATGACGATCGCCTTTGCCCCCGACGCGAGGAGCGCATCGACCTCGAACGCGTCGTTGCGCACGACCTCGATCGCCTGGCCCGAGAGCCGCTCGATCTGCTGCACGAGGTTCCACGTGAACGAGTCGTAGTTGTCGACCATCGTGATCATGGCGCGGCAACCTCCTTCCGCCCGTCGGCGGCGAGCCGCGCCAGCGCGAGGGCGACTGCCTTCTTCAGCGCGGCAGCCTTGCTCACCGTCTCCTCGTACTCCTTCTCGGGAACGGAGTCGTAGACGATGCCCGCGCCCGCCTGGATCGTCGCCTTCCCGCCAGCGAGCGAGATGGTGCGGATCGAGATGCACGAGTCGAGGTTCCCGGAGAAGCCGACGTAGGTCACCGCGCCGGCGTAATGCCCGCGGCGTGCGACTTCCAGCTCGTCGATCAGCTCCATCGCCCGGATCTTCGGCGCGCCCGAC
>JAMPYE010000028.1 GCA_023700825.1 Thermoanaerobaculia bacterium
GACCGCGATCATCTCCGCGGCGACCAGGACGAGCCACGCGATACCGAGCGAGATCCGGAGGCCCGTGAGAATGTTAGGCAGGATCGCGGGAAAGACGACGCGCCGCAGGACCGCCGCGCTCGAGAGGCCGAAGTTCGAGCCGGCGCGGAGGTAAATGGCCGGCACGTTGCGCACGCCGTTCGCCGTCGCGACGACGAGCGGGAAGAGCGCACCGAGGACGATGAGAAAGATCGGCGCCGGCTCGCCGATGCCGAACCAGATGACGGCGAGCGGCATCCATGCGATCGGGCTGATCGGTCGCAGCATCTGGATCAGCGGGTTCACGACGCGGCCGAACGACGCGAACCAGCCGACGAGCAGCCCGAGCGGGATTCCGATCGCGACGGCGATGCCGTATCCGAAGAAGACCCGCAGGAGCGAGTCGCGGATGTAACTCGCGAGGATCCCGCGTCGGGCGAGCTCGCCCAGCCCGCGCGCGACATCGACCGGCGACGGGAAGATCTTCGTCCCCGACAGCCGCACCGCCAGCGCCCAGCCGACGAGCAGGGCGGCGGTCGCGAGGAGCGGAAGGACGATTCTCTCCGTGCGGCTCATGTCAGAACGGCCCCTGCTGAGCTCAGATGTGGCGCAGGCACTCCTGCCTGCGCGCGGCGCGAAGCGCCGCCTCGATCCGGGACCCTGGCGACGAGACTGGTCGCCTTCGGCGACGCGCAGACAGGAGTGTCTGCGCCACATTGGTTCCTCGGGGCGACGACTCCCTCAGGCAACGCCATACGATTCGTCCCGCTCATATCCTGTGCGCGAGGCCGATCTCCTCGAAGATCCCGTCGCGGAGCTCGATGTAGCGGCGCGACGAGAAGTCGCGCGGGTGGGGGATGTCGATGTCGACGATGCGCCGGATCCGCCCGGGCCGCGCCGACATCACGACGACGCGGTCGGCGAGCTGCACCGACTCGTCGATGTCGTGCGTGACGAATAGGATGGTCTTCTTCTCCGCCTGCCAGAGACGCAGCAGCTCTCCGCGCATGACGAGGCGCGTGATCGAGTCGAGCGCGCCGAACGGCTCGTCGAGATAGAGCACGTCGGGATTCACGGCAAACGCGCGCGCAACCTCGAGTCGCTGCTTCATCCCTCCCGAGAGCTCGTGAGGGTAGGCATTCTCGAACCCGGAGAGCCCGACTAGCTTCACGTAGTGCTGAATTCGCGCCTCGCGCTCCGCACGCGAGAGCGAGTGCAGGCCGAACGCGACGTTGCCTTCGACCGTGAGCCACGGGAAGACGCCCCGCTCCTGGAACACGAAGATGCGGCGGCTGTCCGGCTTCGTGACGACCTGCCCGTCGATCGAGACGGTTCCCGAGGTAGGCGGCAGAAAGCCCCCGACGATGTTGAGGAGCGTCGATTTTCCGCATCCCGACGGGCCGAGCAGGCAGACGAGCTCGCCGTCGCGGATGTCGAGATCGATCTGCTGGAGCGCGTCGACCTCTCCGGTGTCCGTGATGAACTTCTTGTTCACCCCGCGGATTTCCACTTTCGTGCGACTGCCGGTCATTGTCCGCTGTACCCCCACTTCACCGAATCGAGCCGCTCGAGCTGGCGGATCAGGCGATCGAGCAGCAGCCCGATGACGCCGATCATGACCATGCCGCCGATCACGAGATCGTAGCGGTCGCCCGCGTTGCGCGAGTCGACGATGAGAAAGCCAAGCCCCGAGGTCACCGCGATCATCTCCGCCGCCACGACGACGAGCCCCGAGACGCCGAGCGTGATCCGAAGACCCGCGATCAGCTGCGGCACCGCGGCCGGAAAGACGATCCGCACCACGAGCTCGCGCCCCGCGAGCCCGAAGTTGCGTCCAGCGTCGAGGTAGATCGGATCGATGTTGTGCACCGCGTTGATCGCCGTGACGAGCATCGGAAAGAAGGACGCCAGGAAGATGAGAAAGATCGCGGAGAGGTCGCCGACCCCGAACCAGAGGATCGCGATCGGGATCCACGCCAGCGCCGAGATCGGTCGCGCGATCTGGATCATCGGATTGAAGGAAGCCTCCAGCCGCGACGACATCCCGAGCACGATCCCGGCGGGAACGGCGATCAGAACAGCGAGCGCGTAGCCCCACGTCACGCGGAACAGCGACGCAACGATGTACTTGATGAGCAGCCCGCGATGGAAAAGCTCGTTGATCCCCGCGGCAACCCGGAACGGCGACGGGATGAGCGTTCCGGGGTTCGACACGACAGCCAGATGCCATGCCGCGAGAAGCAGCAGGATGGCGCCGAATGGAGCGAGAGCGGAGATGAGACGGCGGAGCATGGCCTCGGGTTGAATGCCTGGTGCCGGGTCGACGGCGATCCAGAATGCGGAGGAGCGTAGCCGAACCCGGCGAACGAGTCGAGCCGGCACTCCGCAAGCAGTCGAACCGGGCCCCGGCGCGAGGGGAACACGCTCTGGAGACTCACGGTCGCGGGGATCCCGATTCCCGCGGCTGCCTCCGGACCGGGCCTTCGCGCCGGCTGACGATCTCGTCTTCTTTCCGGCTCTGCCGTGTTTCCGTTCGCGGTGCTAAAATTCTCGGCCGAAATTCATCAACAACTGACTTGGAGAGCTTTGCGATGACGCGATTCGTCCAAACCGGGCGTGTATTGCTTCTTCTCTTGTTGGTATTCCTCTCTTCGGCCCAGTCGTTGCTGGCGCAGGGCACGACGGGAGAGATCAAAGGCGTGGTGACCGACCAGGATGGCGCCGCGCTTCCTGGCGTCACGGTCACCGCGAAGAATCTTGCCACCGGGGTGACGCGCACGGCGGTCTCCGCCGAGCAGGGCGCTTTCCTGATGCCACTCATGCCGGTCGGAAGCTACGAGGTCACCGCCGAGCTCGACGGCTTCAAGAGCTCGAAGCTCGCGAACATCGTCGTGAACATCGGCAGCGACGCACGCGTCGCCTTCACGATGCGGGCAGCCGTCGCCGAGTCGATCACGGTCGAGGCGGAGGCGCCCGTGGTCGAGACGACCCGCACGCAGCTCTCGAGCGTCGTCGGTGAGCAGTACGTCGCGAACCTCCCGACGAACGGCCGCAACTTCCTGGATTTCACGCTGACCACACCGGGAGTCGTCAAAGACGTCCGCCTGGGCGACCTCTCCTTCGGCGGGCAGCGCGGAACGCTCAACTCGCTCGTGGTCGACGGAGGCAACAACGACAACACCTTCTTCGGCCAGGCGCTCGGTCGCACGGGGTCCGGCCGCGCGCCGTACCAGTTCAGCCAGGACGCCGTGCGCGAGTTCCAGATCAACAGCAACGCCTACTCGGCCGAGTACGGCCGCGCCGGCGGCGCGGTCATCAACGTGATCACGAAGTCGGGAACGAACGCATTCCAGGGCTCGGCCTTCTACTTCGCGCGTGACGAGTCGTGGAACTCGAATGACTTCATCAGCGAGCTCAACAACCGTCCGAAGGGCATCTACCAGTACGACCAGTACGGCGTCTCGTTCGGCGGTCCGATCGTCCGCGACAAGCACTTCTTTTTCTTCAACTACGACGCGCAGCGCAACACTACGCCTAACCTCGTAGTGCTCAACCTGCCCTCGGGAACGCCGAGCGACGCCGACACTCTCGCCGGCATCGCGACGCTCCAGGCGAAGGCGAACAGTTACGACCGCGACCAGGACCAGGACGTCTACCTGCTCAAGACCGACAGCTCGCTGTCGATCGGGCAGCTTTCGTTCCGTTACAACCGGCAGGAGTTCACCGGAAAGAACTTCGAGAACGGCGGCATCACGAATGCCGAAGAGCACACGGGCGACTCGCTCGTGAACACCGACACCTGGAGCGTCTCGCTCATCAGCCCGCTCGGATCGATGCTCTTCAACGAAGCGCGCGGCCAGTGGGCCGAGGACTCCGAGCCGGGCAAGGCAAACAGCTCCGATCCCGAAGCGGTGATCCGGCAGAGCGGACAGACGGTCATCACGATCGGCCGGAACTTCTTCAGCCCGCGCGAGACGACGATCGAGCGCTGGCAGGTGGCCGACGCGGTGACGGTCGTCCGCGGCAACCACTCGCTCAAAGCCGGCGTCGACGTGAGCAACGACGACATCCTCAACTACTTCCCCGGCAATTTCTCGGGCTCCTACCAGTTCGACTCGATCGCGAACTTCAACAAGGGAATCGCCTCGCGCTTCCTCCAGGCGTTCGCGGGCCCGGGGACGACCGGCCCGACGACTGAGCCTAACATTCGCGAGTCGGCCCTGTTCGTGCAGGACGAGTGGCGCCCGTCGACCAACTGGACGGTGAACCTCGGGCTTCGCTACGACAAGCAGGACATCGAGCAGCCCGACACGCGCAATCCCGACGCCGCCCTGCTGGCGGCCGGATACGACACCTCGAGAATCGCCGAGGACAGCGACAACATCGGGCCGCGCGTCGGCGTCGCATGGGATCCGAGGGGCGACGGGAACACGGTCGTTCGCGGCGGGTTCGGCGTCTTCTACGGCCGCACTCCCGCGATCATGATCGGCACCGCGCACTCGAACAACGGCATCAACGTTCAGACGATCACCTTCACCGGGGCGCTGATCCCCGTCTACCCGAACATCTACAGCGAGATCCCGTCGGGCGCGGTCCTTCCGAAGCCGACGATCTTCGCCTTCGATCCCGACTTCGAGAACCCGAGCGTTCTGCAGGCGAGCTTCGGCATCGACCACGAACTGGGTAATGACCTCGCGGTCGGCCTCTCGTACCAGTTCATCGAGGGGAACAACCTGCAGCGGTCGATCGACGTGAACGTCGGCTCGCGGGGGACGGTCACGACGCCGATCTCCACCGGAGGCTCGGCGACCTACACCCGCTACGGCAGCGACCGCCCGTTCGCGAACTTCTCGCGCGTCATCGCGTTCGAGTCGAGCGCCGACAGCAGGTACTACGGGGTGTCTCTCGAGTTGCGCAAGCGCTTCTCGCAGGCATGGCAGGCGAACCTGGCGTACACCTACGGGAAGGCGAAGGACAACCGCCCCGATGCGACCGCGGTCGTTCCGGGCGGCTCGGACGACGCGAAGTACGCGCAGGATCCGTACCTCGCCGGCGAGTGGTCGTGGTCGGACAACGACGTTCGCAACCGCGTGGTGCTCTCGGGCCTCTGGGACACCGAAGGCACCTTCGGACGCCACGACTCCGGCTGGCAGCGCGCGCTTCTCGACGGCTGGCAGCTCTCCGGGATCGTCACCTGGCAGAGCGGACAGCCCTACTCGGCCGTGGTGCTTTCCGACCTCAACAACGACGGGAACGCGCGCAACGACCTCGCGCCGGGAACGACGCGCAACCAGTTCCGGCTCGACGACTACTTCTCGGTCGATCCGCGCGTCACGAAGACGATCCCTCTCGGTGGCAGCGCCGAGCTCCAGCTCATCGCCGAGGCCTTCAACCTTCTCAACGAAGACAACGTGAGCGGCGAGCGCAACGTCTTCTACGCGCTGACCGGCGGACAGCTCGTGCCCCAGACGAACTTCGGCACCCCGACCGCCACGGCCGGCCCGCGCATCGTCCAGCTCGCGGCGAAGGTCCGCTTCTAGGCTGTCAGTCCACGCCGACGACGAAGGGCCCGGTGTTCCCGGGCCCTTCGTTTTCAGTCGGTGGTCTCACGAAACGACGCCGTTAGGCGCACTGCGGGCGGGAGCGCAACCCACCACTTGCGACGGCGCGCAACCCCTGAGTAAAAACTACTTAGCCCTCTCCTCGCTGCCCTGAGTTCGCTTGGAGGCCGTGGCCGGAAGTGGTATGAGTATCGAGTGCAACGGCGGCATCGAAGCACGCCTCGCACCAGGGAGCCTGCCCCAGGGACCCGGCAATCGCGACGCCGCAACCTTCACGCCCGCTTCGTGCGCGGCGAGCATGCGGCAGCGCGATCGGGTCGCGCTGCCGCCCCCCGCGTAGAGAGAGGTGATCCGTGACCTCGACGAAAAGATCCAAGCCACGCCCGCCAAGCCGCCCGTCCGGTGCGCAATCGGTTGAGGAAGGCAACGTTCCGCCAGTGGCGGTTGCCGCGTTCCCCATCGTCGGCATCGGCGCCTCCGCGGGCGGCCTCGGGGCCTTCGAGCAGTTCTTCTCCGGCATGCCTCAGGGAGTGGCGAGCGGGATGGCGTTCGTCCTCGTCCAGCATCTCGCGCCCGACCACAAGAGCCTCCTGTCCGAGCTCGTCCGGCGCTACACCAGCATGAAAGTCCTCGAAGTCGAGGATGGCATGCTGGTGGAGCCCGACTCGACCTACATCATCCCGCCTAACCGCGACATGGCCCTCCAGGACGGCCGGCTCCGGCTGTTCGAGCCCGCCTCGCCGCGCGGGCAGCGGCTTCCGATCGACTTCTTCTTCCGGTCTCTCGCCGATGACCGCGCGGAGCAGGCGATCTGCGTCGTGCTTTCGGGAACGGGGAGCGACGGCACACTCGGCCTTCGCGCGATCAAGGGGGCAGGCGGGATGGCGATGGCGCAGGATGTCGCCTCGTGCGAGTACGACGGCATGCCGGTCAGCGCCATCGCGACCGGGCTCGTCGACTTCGTGTTGCGCCCCGCGGAGATGCCGGCCCAGCTCATCGCCTACGCCGGACACGCCTACCGTCGCGCTCAGAAGACGCCTGACGCGAGACGCGCTCCAGACGTCGAGAGCACCCTCAAACGGATCTTCGCACTGTTGCTCGCCCGAACCAGGCGCGATTTCTCGCAGTACAAACGCAACACGGTCATTCGCCGAGTCGAGCGGAGAATGGCAGTCCATCAGATCGAGTCGCAGGACGACTACATCCGCTACCTGCAGGCGAACGCGACGGAAGTGGACGCGCTATTCCGCGACCTGCTCATCGGCGTTACCAGCTTCTTTCGCGATGCGGAGGCGTTCGACGCGCTCGAGAAAACCGGGATGCCCCGGCTCGTTCCCGAAGACAGCGCGGACGGCAGACTGATCCGCGTCTGGGTTGCCGGATGTTCCACGGGCGAGGAGGCGTACTCGGTCGCCATCCTGCTGCACGAGCGGCTCGAGCTGTTGAAGGAGAGCGCCAGGGTCCAGATCTTCGCGACCGACATCGACGCGAACGCGATCGCCGAAGCCCGAAGCGGCGTCTATCCGTCGAGCATCGCGACCGACGTCTCTCCCGAACGCCTCGCGCGCTTCTTCTCCCCCGTGGCGGGCCGCGACGCCTACCGCGTTCGCAAATCGATCCGCGACATGGTCGCCTTCGCGGAGCACGACGTGATCCGCGATCCTCCGTTCTCCAGGCTCGACCTCGTGAGCTGCAGGAACCTGCTGATCTACCTGAGCAGCGAGCTGCAACGGAGGATCATCCCGAAGTTTCACTACGCTCTGAATCCCGACGGCCTGCTCTTCCTCGGCACCTCGGAGAGCGTGAGCGAGCACGCGCAGATGTTCTCCGTCGTCGACCAGAAGGCGAAGCTCTTTGCCCGCGAGGAACACGCCGGCGCGTCGCCGCGCGGTCTCGTGGCGGGCGTATCGCCTGCCGGCGCCGGAGTGTCTGTCGCGCATACGCCGCACGGCACGCTCGCCGCAGGTCGGCTCCACCTGCGCGAAATGACCGAAGGAGCACTTCTCGAGCACCATCGCGCAGCCGCGGTGCTCGTCACCGCGACCGGGGAGATCCTCTACCTCCATGGGCGCACGGGCAAGTACCTCGAACCCGCGTCCGGCGAAGCCGGAATGAACATTCTCAAGATGGCCCGTGAAGGCCTGCGGCAACCGCTGACGACTGCTCTTCGCGCGGTCGCCGCGAACCGCGAGCCGGTATCGCATCCGGGACTTCGAGTCAGGACCAACGGCGACTCCGTCACGATCTGCCTGACGGCACGGCCGGTGCGCCCCGACGCCTCGGTCATGCCGCACCAGGAGTTGTTCTGCGTGATCCTCGAGGAGACGGAAGCATCGGAACACGAGCAGGACCTCCGCCCGAGACCAACCGGGGCGGAGGGCGAGGCGCAGATCGACACCCTGCGCCGCGAGCTGGCGGCCAAAGAGCAATACCTCGAGGCCGCGAACCGCGAGCTCGAGATCTCGAACGAGGAGCTGACCTCCGCGAACGAGGAGCTGCAGTCGCTCAACGAGGAGCTCCAGTCGACGAACGAAGAGCTGGAGACGTCGAAAGAGGAGTTGCAGTCGGTCAACGAGGAGCTCGCGACGGTCAACAACGAGCTCCAGGTGCGTGTCACCGAGCTCTCCCGCACCAACAACGACATGAACAACCTGATGGCGGGCAACGACATCGGCACGATCTTCGTCGACCATCAGATCCGGATCACCCGCTTCACTCCGGCAGCCACGCAGATCGTCAACCTGATCGCCTCCGACGTCGGGAGGCCCGTGGGCGACATCGTCTCGAATCTCGTCGGATACGACCAGCTCGTCGAAGACGTGCGGAAAGTTCTCGACACGCTGGTTCCGAGCGAGATCGAGCTGCAGACGCGCAACGGCTCGTGGTTTCTCCTCCAGATCCGACCGTACCGCACGCTCGAGAACGTGATCGAGGGAGCCGTGATCACCTTTTTCGACATCACGGAGATGCGCAAGTTGCGCGCCCTCGCCGCCGAGACGGAGGAGCTGCGAAAACTCGCGCTCATCGCGCGCGACATGCGCGACGCGATGACGGTGCAGAGCCTGGGCGGCCGGATCCTCGCCTGGAACCCTCGTGCCGCGGAGCTCTACGGCTGGAGCGAGTCCGAGGCCTTGTCGATGCATGTGCAGGACCTGACCCCGGCCGGTACCTCCGCGGATTCGGTCCTCGAGATGCTGCGGCTGGCTGCCGACGGCGTGCTTCGTCCCCAGTCGGTGAAGCGGCGTGCCCGGGATGGCCACGTTCTCGACATCCTGCTCACCGCGACGGCGCTCGTGAACGAATCCGGAGAGACGTACGCGATCGCCACGACGGAGCGGGAGCTCCGCCCGGGAGAGCCGGAGCCCGGCTCGAGGAGTAGCTCATGACCCGGAAGCAACTCGGGCCGGATGAGGCGGCGAAGCTCCGCCTCCAGGCCGAGCAGCGGCTGAAGGAGCGCGGAGGAAGCCGCGATGCCCCGCTCCCTGCCGATGAGGTCGAGCGGGTTCGGCACGATCTTCGCGTGCACCAGATCGAGCTCGAGATGCAGAACGACGAGCTTCGGACCGCGCAGGAGCATCTCGTGGCGGAGCGCGGGCGCTACTTCGATCTCTTCGAGCTGGCCCCCGTCGGCTATCTCACGCTCAGCACCGACGGGACGATCCTCGAAGCGAACCTGACTGCAGCCTCGCTCTTCGGCGTGTCGCGAGCCGGCATCGTGGGCCGGCAACTCACGAGCTTCATCGCCGCCAGCGACCAGGACATCTACTACCTCCACCGGAGACGTCTCGAGACGGGCGCCCCGCCGGAGCCGTGTGAAGTGCGGCTCGTCAACCCCGGCGAGGCGGAACTCTGGGTGTCGCTCTCGACGGTGGCCGCGCGCGAGCCCGAGGGCTCGCCGGTGTGGCGAACCGTGATCAGCGACATCACCGCGCGCAAGCGCGCCGAGAAGGAGCTCGCACAGAGCCAGTCGCGCCTGCTGGAGGCGCAGACGCTCGAGGCGGTGGGCCGGCTCGCGGGCGGCGTGGCGCACAACTTCAACAACATCCTGCAGGCGCTCACGTCGCTCGCGGCGCTGCTCAAGCTCGACCCCGGCGCGGCGGAGACATCGAAGATCGTCGGCGAGATCGACACGCAGATCGCTCGCGGCGCAGCGCTCGCGAGGCAACTGCTTTCCCTTTCACCCGACCACCCCGTGACGGGGATTCCGATCGACTTCCGGGCGCTCCTCGAGGCCTCGACCCCGCCGATTCGCGCGATGCTCCCGGCGAACGTGAAGCTCGTGCTCGACCACGGCGGCGCGTCGGACCCGCTCTGGCTCGAAGGCGATGCGGGGCAGCTCGAGCAGATCCTGTTGAACCTGGCGTTCAACGCGATCGATGCGATGCCCGCAGGCGGAACGCTCTCGATCCGGGCACACGCTCGTGCCAACGTCGTAGAGCTGGAAGTGGAGGACACGGGACGCGGCATCGACGAGATGACGCGCAAACACCTGTTCGAGCCGTTCCCCTCGACGAAGGAAGCAAAGAGCGCCTCGGTGCGCGGGCTCGCCGCCGCCTACGGATTCGTGCAACGCCACGGCGGGCGGATCGACGTCGAGAGCGGAAGCGGAAACGGGAGTCTCCTGCGCGTCGTCTTCCCAGCCGCCGACGTGCCGTCCACGATTTCTCCCGCGGAGGCGACGGGCGACGAGCTGATCTCCGGACAGGGCGAGCAGATCCTCGTCGTCGAGGACGAAGAGGCGACGCGCGATGGTCTCGCCGCGTTGCTCGGGATGCTCGGCTACTCGGTTCGAACCTCGGAGAGCGGTGAAGACGCGCTCGCGCTTCCCGCGATGCCGGCTCCCGACCTTCTTCTCACCGATGTGCTGCTGCCGGGAATCACGGGCCCCGTCCTGGCCGAGCAGCTCGGCATGCGTTGGCCACGGCTCAAGGTGATCCTGATGTCGGGATACACCAGTGACATCGCGCTTCCGCGCAATGCCGCGGGAAAGCCCGCGCGGTTCCTGCAGAAGCCGTTCGACATGGCGCGACTCAGCCGCGAGCTGCGTGCAGCGCTCGAGGACGAACCCGGCCGGTAGCCGCATCTGAAGTCGTATCGCAACCGATGCTCAGGCCGGGATTCTCTGACGCGCGTCGCTTTCCGGGAAGCTTTCCATCGCGATTCTCATCGTGGCCGGCAGCAGCGACCGGATCACCGCATTGAGCTCGCTGATCGTGAACGGCTTTCGAAGAAAGACGTCGGCGCCGTAGTCGCGGATCGCCTCCCTTTCGTGACGCGCGCTTCGGTAGAGCGCGGTCATGATGATGACGCGAGCGTCCGACGTCTTCGGATGGCTCTTGAGAATCCGGCACAGCTCTCGTCCATCCAGCGTGGGCATCAGCGCATCGGTCACGACCACGTGCGGCGACGTGTCGAGCGCACGGGCAAACCCTTCGAGCCCGTCCTTCGCCGTCGTCACGTCGAACTCGCTGGCGAGCCCTTCCCGCGCAAGCATCTGCACGAACACGTCGTCATCGACGACCAGGACCCGCGGTCGGCGTCCGGAGCCGGGCTTCGTCGGTTCGACGGGATGCCCTGCGTCCGACGACGGCTCGTCGAAGATCATCGGGCGCAGTTTGCCCGTCGCGTGATGCTCCTTCCATTCGGGCGGCGCGTCGCACGAGCAATGGCCGCACCGGGGACAGACGAGTGATCGCATGCGCTGAACGCAGTCACACCATTCCGATCCGGCGGTGTCGAACGAACGACTGCAGCGAAAGCAGGCGGTGGTGAGTTTCTGATTCATGAAATGCTCCTCGGACGACCTGTGGACGCCTCGACCCTTGACGAAAAGAGATGGGGCTGATCGGGCCGCAGTGGTCGCGCCTCCTCCACGCCTCGCCTCCCGAATCGTGAGTGCATCCATCCGGCCCTCGAAATACAGACGCCTTTCCTGGAAGGGCCGAACGGGATTCGCCCGTGACGCCGGAAGCCCGTCGCTGGTGCGCCACGCACGGCGTCGCGGATCCCGGCCCGGGACGATCGCGGCAGTGGACCGTGGATACGCCACCCCGTCGTGGGGTGGCACTCGGGCCATGGATGCGCTCAGCCGTATTTCGCGCCGCCCCCAGAACCACTCATGGTCCAGGAGGCAGCCCATGAGTGACCGCGTAATGTTCCTGCTCGAAAGCAGCCAGCCAACCATCGATTGGGGACGTCTGAGCCGGGGACGAAACCTCGTTCGGCTCCACAACTTCAAAATGCTGACCGGAGCGATCGACACCGGAATGCGCGACCTCGGCATCGAGGTCACGCATGTGATTCTCGACGGATCGGCCTCGGCGGAGCAGTTTCTCGCACTTCTGTGCGAGCTCTCGACCGACTTCCGCGGCGACGTCCTCTGGCTCTCCGCCGATGGCTCAGGGTTTCTCAGCGGAGTGACCACGGGGGACGGCCGCGTCCTGTACCGCGTGACGCCCGACGACGTCGGGTTCTATATCACCGCGAGCCTCGTCAATCCCAACGTGGCCGGCGCTTTCTCGCTGCACGGGACCGGAACCTTTCACTGATCCGGGATGGAGAACTTCATGTCTCAGGCGCGATCCGCCAACTGTTTCCACTGCCAGACCGTCTTCGATTCAGCAGCCTCCTCCTGGTGTGACTGCGTGCAGCGCACGCGCTCGCTCGTCTGTCCTTCCTGCGGCCACTGCTCCTGTTCCGCGCCTCTTGCCTGGCAGTTCGAGAACGGCTCGAGCATGTTTCGGCCCCTGGCTTCCAGCACGGCGGTTGCGGCCACCACCCCGGCCGGCCGCAAAACCGAAGAGAACGCTCCGCCCCGCCCGAGAGTGCTCATCATCGATGACAGCAAGTTCGTGCAGTTGATCGCCAGGGAAGGACTGTCGGACGAGTTCGAAGTCATCACTGCAAAGGATGGTCTCGAGGGACTTGCCCTCGCGAGGGAGTTTCGTCCCCGGGTCGTCGTGACCGACGCGTTGATGCCCGCACTCGATGGCCGCGAGCTTTGCCGTATCCTCAAGAACAACCCGGAGACCAGGGGGATCCGGATCGTCATCATGACCTCGCTCTACAAGAGCCTGCGTCACGAGCACGAGGCGATCCATTCGTTTGGTGCCGATCTCTTCCTGCGGAAGCCGTTCACGATCAGCCAGCTCCGCAACGCGATCGTCGCGCTCGTCCGTCCGGAGCCCGGGTGCACGATCCCCGGCACGGCCGGGCACACCCTCGCCGAGAACATCCAGGCATGAGGGCAGCACAGGCCTTGTCCCGCCGCTGAAGCGGCGGGGTCGTACACAATCGACACGGCAACCCCCAGCTGAAGCTGGGGGCTACCGATGTCTCGGCGCTGCGCGCCGGAGTGCATCGACCTCGATTCGGAGTCGGGTACCTGCACGCCGGATTGCATCGACCTCGATTCGGAATCATGTAGCTGCACGCCGTAGTCAGGACGTCGACGATAGCGAGTGCGCCGGCGCCTCTGTAGGACGTGCGACGGACGTCAACAATGATCGTGGGTGGTTCGGGCTGCTCCGCGTCGCGCAGCGACGAAACATCGGTAGCCCCCGGCTTCAGCCGGGGGAACGAGACGCCCTGATTCCACCGCGCCGCTTCAGCGGCGGGACTCCCCGAGGTAAGATCAGGTCAGGGACTTGCGCATGGTCCGGACGAAACCATGCACAGCTACACCTCGGTTGCCATCCACGTCGTCTTCGCGACGAAAGAACGTCGCCGCCTGCTCGATCGGGAGCTCCGCGAGCGAGTCTTCCCTTACATGAACGGCATCGTCCGCGAACACGGCGGCGACGCGATCACCATCGGCGGCGTGGAGGACCACGTCCACGGCCTGATCGAGCTCCCTTCGACGATCACCATCGCGAGGCTTGTTCAAGAGATCAAAGGCTCCTCCTCGCGATGGATCAACGAGACCTGGCCCCGCCGCGGCTTTGCGTGGCAACGCGGGTACGGCGCATTTGCCGTTTGTCGATCGAAACGTGACGCGGTCATCCGATACATCGAGAAGCAGGAAGCGCACCACCGCAGGATCGGGTTCGACGAGGAGTTCGTCCGGATGCTGCGGGTGCATGGAATTACGCCCGATTCACGCGATTTCGGGGGGTGACCCTGTCCCGCCGCTCAAGCGGCGGGCTCCACCACAATCGACCCGCAACCCCGCAACCCCCGCAACCCCCAGCTGAAGCTGGGGGCTACCGATGTCTCGGCGCTGCGCGCCGGACTGCATCGATCACGATTCGGAATCGTGTAACTGCGCGGCGGATTGCATCGACCACGATTCGGAATCGGTAGCTGCGCGACGCTGTCAAGACGGCGACGATAGCGAGTGCGACGGCGCGACTGTAAGACGTGCAACGGGCGTCAACAATGATCGTGGGTGGTTCGGGCTTCTTCGCCGCTCCGCGGCGCGCAGCGCCGAGACATCGGTAGCCCCCGGCTTCAAGCCGTGGGAATCGCCCCGCCATCCGGCGCGCTCGTGCTCCACAAAGCAGAACGCCGCTCGCTGGGAATCAGCGGCGGCGTTCCGGGAAATCGGTGCGATCTTTTCGACGAACGGCTCGACGGAGCAGCGGCGGCCGCGAGGGGCGGGGCCTACTGCCAGCGGTCGAGCAGGTCCTTGCGACCGATCAGGTAAAGGTAGTAGTTCGTCGCTTCCCACTTCACGAGCGCGAGCGTGCGCGTTTCCACCTTGGTGCTGACCACGATCTTGTTCCTCGAATAATCGGTCATTCCCGCCGCGCAGCCACCCACGATGCGATTCCCGTTCGCATCGTAGTAGAAGCCGTTGGCGACCCAGAAGAAGCAGGCCTTCCACTCGACGTTGGGCGTGACGTTCCAGTTGCGCACCTTGCTGTTCGCTTTGATCTCGCCACTTGCCACCGCGGTCCGGACACGATCGCGTGCGGCATAGATGGCGGCCATGTATGCGTCCGGAGACGGAACGCGAAGAATGCCGTCGCAAGGGCCGTCGCAGTCGGAGGACGTCGCAGGCGGAGGAGTCGTCGGCGGAGTCGTCGGCGGCGGCGGGGTTGCGGGGGGAGTCGTTGGGTCGCCCGAGGGCTCCGTGGGGTCGGACTCCCTGGGAGCGACAGGAGTCGCGGGGAGCGGAGAGTTCGGGCGCACGCCGCGCGTCGGTCGCAGCCGGGCCGATCCTTCCGACTCTCCGTCCGGAGTGGGACCGCCTTCGGAAACACCAAACGCCGGAACTTCGGCGATCTGGTCGTGGGGCTCGGTTGGCGAAACGCGATTGCAGCCCGTGAGGATGAGCGCTGCAAGAACCGCCGTAGAAATCAGGGTGCGGGTGGTGGTGGAATTGCGCATGATCGTTGCCTCCGTTGCAGAGAGGAAGATCAAGGCGCGTGCCAGCTTGAAAAGTAATTTAAGTCATTTATTTACAATTATTTACCACGTAAGCGCCAACACCAGTACCGTACAAAATCAGGACGCTGTGCATATTTCAGACAGTCACGGGGATGAACGCCGGGCAGCGGACGGGTGACACTCGCGCGGCGTCGCGAGTGCGCTGCCGAGGTGCCTCTGCTCAGTGGCCGGCTTCGCTCGCGCCGAACATGGCGCTCAAGACGTCCTCGAGCTCCTCGGCGGTGAACGGCTTTCGGAGGCTCCGGATCCTGGGGTTCTCGCCGATCAACTCCGACAGGTCGGTGTCGCTGAATCCGGTCGAAATCAGCACGGCCTGCTCCGGTCGGAGCTCCAGGATCCGCGGCAGAGTCTCGGCTCCGGTGAGCCCCGGCATGTTCATGTCGAGAATCACGAGGTCGACGGAGAGTCCCGCCTCCAGTCTGGAGATTGCCGCGAGACCGCAATCGGCGGTCTCGACCTCGTGTCCCATCGCTTCGAGCAGCGGGGGAAACGACTCCAGGATCAAGGCGTCGTCGTCCACGAGGAGGATCTGCAGCCGTCCCATAGTTGGAGGGAGCTGACCGGAACCTGCCGCGTGTGCCGGCCGCGGCGCTTCCACTCGGCCGGCCGGAAACGACAGGACGACCTCCGTTCCCTTTCCTGGTTCACTCCGAATCTCGCACGTTCCGCCGTGAGCTTTCGTGGTTCCATACACCATGGCCAGGCCAAGCCCGGAACCCTTGCCTAACGGCTTGGTCGTAAAGAACGGCTCCACGGCCCTCGCCCGGATCTCGGAGCTCATGCCGGGTCCGTTGTCTCGAACCGAGATCTCGACCCAGGAGCTCGAGACGCGCCGGGTCCGGATCGTGACCTCGCCCCCACCCGGCATCGCATCGGCGGAGTTCAGACAGAGGTTCATTACCGCATGGCCGAGCGCCGCCGCATCGCCGTCGATCGATTCGAGCGGCTCCTCGAGATCCGTGACCAGCCTGATCCGTTTCAGCGTGGTCTTGTCGAGCAACGAGACGATTTCACGCACGATTGCGTTGAGGTCGACACGGCCGCGCATGCCGAGCTCCTTGCGCGCGAAATAGAGCAGACTCTGGACCACCGATCGGCCGCGGACGCAGGCGTTCGCGATGGTGTCGAGCGCCACGGCCAAAGGCTCCGAGTCGTCCAGCTTCCGACGGTGCGTGAACGCGGCGTTCGAAATCGCGGCGAGAACGTTGTTGATGTCGTGCGCGATGCCGCCGGCGAGGCTCCCGAGGCTCTCGAGCCGCTGCGACTGGAACAGCTGCTTCGTCAGCTCGAAACGCTCTTCCTCCGCTCTCTTGCGCTCGGTGATGTTCTCGTGCGCGACGACCACGCGTGGATGGCCGTCGACCAGAAAACGGGTCATCTGCACCCGGAACCAGCGCTGCTCTTCGGGCGAATGACAGGGGTACTCCACCGCCCAGGTCTCGAGCTCTCCGACGATGACCTCTCGCAGCCGGGAGGCGACGTCGCGGGCTGGCGGCTCGTCGGCGCCCCTGGCCTCGTCGCACACTTTCAGGTAACTCGCACCGACGAAGGTCTCTCCCTCCGGCAGCGCGCCGTTGCGGGCGGCAAACTCACGCCACGCCGCGTTGACCGCGACGATGACTCCATCCTCGTCGAGCACGCAGATGTGATCGTTGAGCGCATCGAGTGTCGACTGCGCCAACTGCTGTGCCTGCTGCAACTCGTGTCGCGCAGACTGCTGCTCCTCCCTGATACTCAGCAGCGAGCGGCGCGCCCTCACGGCCTCGGCGAGGTGCTTCTCGGCTTCCGCGTGTGCCGTCCGCGCTTCGAGCTCGGCCTGCTTGAGCGCGGTGACGTCCTGGATCGTTCCGATCATCCGTGTCGGCCACCCGCGATCGTCGCGGGCGAC
>JAMPYE010000540.1 GCA_023700825.1 Thermoanaerobaculia bacterium
CCCGCGACGCGCGTCGCGTTCGACGTCACGACCTCGCCCGCGCGCACGACCGCGCAGTCGGTCACACCGTGGCCAATGTCGACGATCATTCGCGCGAAGAAGCTTCCGACCTCGATGTTGGCGCCGACCGCCGCGGCCAGGGGTTCGAGCACGATCGCCACCGCGGACGCCCCGGCACGCCTAACGACTTCCTCGACCGCCTCACGATCCTCGGCGCAGGCGTCCGTCGGCACGCAGGCGACGACGCGCGGCCTGCCGATGCCCCACCGGCGCGCCGCGTAGAACATCGGGAGGAGCAGTTCCGTTGCGCGCCCGACGTCGGAGATGACGCCGCAGTGAAGCACCGATTCCCCTCCGACCTCTGACGGTACGGAGAAGACCATCGAACCGCTCCGCGGAGATACTCGCGTCGTCGAGGTACCCAGATCGACCGCGAGGTCGGGATGAGCGAACGAACGGATGGTGGCGATCAGCTTGAAACGTACCTTTCCAAAACTGCACAGGGCCTTGTGCAGCCGTGCGCGCATTCTATTGCATTTGCGTGGTTTGAGGTACCCCGACAAAAAATCACGGCTCCGAGTGACAAGAGTCACGCCACTGCCGAGTCGCGCTCACATACCTTGCAGGTCTGTTCAAGGTCCCGGAATCGACACTGAGCTGAACCCAGGAAAGCAGGAGATCGCGTTGACGACCATCTCTGGTGCCGCTGGATATCGCCTCACCTCCGCCGGAGGTCCGCTCCGGCTGGATGAGCTCGATCCCCTCACTCCCGCCCCCGACGAAGTGGTCGTCGAGGTCGCCGGGTGCGGCCTCTGCCACACCGACCTCGGCTTCGCCTACGGCGGCGTGCCGACGCGCAAACCCCTTCCTCTGATACTGGGCCACGAGATCTCCGGCCGAGTCGCTGCCGCCGGCGAAGGCGCGGCGTCCTGGATCGGCCGCAGTGTCGTCGTCCCCGCCGTCATCCCGTGCGGCGACTGCGACGCCTGCAACGCCGGGCGCCCGACGATCTGCCGCCGCCAGTTCATGCCGGGCAACGACGGCGACGGCGGCTTCGCCACGCACGTCGTCGTCCCTTCGCGCGGCCTCTGCCCCGTGCCCGACACGCTTCCCGCCGGCACGACGCTCGCGATGCTTTCGGTCGTCGCCGACGCGGTGACGACCCCGTACGAGGCGATCCGCCGCGCGAACGTGGGCGCGAACGACCTTGCGATTTTCGTCGGCGCGGGCGGCGTCGGCGGCTTCGGCGTCCAGATCGCCGCTGCGCTCGGCGCGACGGTCGTCGCGATCGACGTCGATCCCAGCCGGCTCGAGCTGATGTCGAATCACGGCGCGGCGCTCACGCTCAACGCGCGCGAGATGAACCCGAAAGAGCTGAAGAACGCCGTGCGCGTGCATGCGAAGCAGACGGGCAAGGGCCGCACCGGCTGGAAGATTTTCGAGACGAGCGGGACGACCGCCGGGCAGCAGACCGCCTTCGGCCTTCTCGACTTTGGCGCCGAGCTCGCGATCGTCGGCTTCACTCCCGAGAAGGTCGATGTCCGCCTCTCGAACCTGATGGCCTTCGACGCCATCGCGCGCGGCAACTGGGGCTGCGATCCGGCAAACTATCCCGGCGCGCTCGAGCTCGTCCTCGCCGGAAAGGTCGCCGTCGCGCCGTTCGTCGAATCGCATCCCCTCTCCGAGTTGCCCGTAGTCTTCGAAGCAGCGCATCACCACAGAATCCGACTGCGCCCGGTGCTCGTGCCCCATCGGATCGGGTGAGAGACAAGAGAGAAACACATCGAATGCAGAACGCAGAATGCAGAACGAGGAATGCAGAAGGAAAACACCATCCAGGCATCGACGGCCTCGCCTGCTCAGGCGTGCACGTCTCAACAGCCCTTCTGCATTCATCCTTCTGCGTTCCGCATTCTGCATTCGATGTGTTGAAGTCCCTAACGTAGCCGGGAGCTCCCCAAAATGAAGAGCCACAACCTCGTCGACAACCCTCCACGTCAGCAGATCCGCATCGACCACCGCCCCGTGCTTGATCACGGCGGCAAGCCGGTCGCCGGTCTTCACGCGACCGAGATCACGCTCGACAACCCGTCGGAGTACAACAGCTACACGAGCGACATGGTCAAAGAGATCATCCTCGCGCTGCGGGAAGCCTCGAACGACCGCGCCGCGGTCGCCGTGGTCCTCACCGGCTCCGGCACGAACGCCTTCTGCACTGGTGGCAACACGCGCGAGTACGCCGAGATCTACGCCGGCAACCCGGGCGAGTACCGCCAGTACATGCGCCTCTTCAACGACATGGTCACGTCGATCCTCACCTGCGACAAGCCGGTGATCTCGCGCGTGAACGGCATGCGCGTCGGCGGAGGGCAGGAGATCGGCATGGCGTGCGACTTCTCCGTCGCGCAGGATCTCGCCGTCTTCAGCCAGGCGGGACCCAAGCACGGATCCGCGCCCGACGGCGGCTCGACCGACTTCCTCCCCGTCATGGTCGGCGCCGAGCGCGCGATGTACAGCGCGACCCTCTGCCAGACGTGGAGCGCGCACCGCTTCTACTGGTACGGCGGCCTGACGCAGATCGTCCCGGGCCTCAAGGTCGACGGCAACTTCGTCGCGAATCCGCTCGTCGTCACCGACCGCCTCCTCGACGAATTCGGCCGCCTCGCGATCGGCGAGACGAAGTCCGGCGCGGCGCGCGACGAAGGCAAGGCGCTCATGGCGCGCGGCACGGTCGATCTTTCGATGCTCGACGCCGCGGTCGACGACCTCGTCACCAAGCTCGCCTACACGATGCCCGACTGCCTCATCAAGACGACCGAGAGCGTCCGCAAGCACAAGCTCGTCCACTGGGACAAGAACAAGGAATCGAACCGCGCCTGGCTCGCGCTCAACATGATGACCGAGGCCAACGCCGGCTTCCGCGCGTTCCACTACGGCACCAAGCAGCAGCGCGAGGCCGACTTCATCAAGCTGCGCCAGCGCCTCGCCGAAGGGGCGACGTGGGGCGAGGAGCTGATCCACGAGATCGCTCCGTGGGTGCCTCCTGCAAAAAAGGTGAGCGAATGAAGGTCCGCCTCGAATCTCTCTGCGACGGCCGCGTCGCGCGCGTCGTCCTCGCCGCGCCCAAGGCGAACGTCCTCGACCGAAAGATGGTCGACGATCTCGACGCCGTCTTCGAGCAGCTCGAGGGGCGCCGCGATCTCCGCGCCATCGTCGTCACCTCCGACGGCCCGCACTTCAGCTTCGGCGCGAGCGTCGAAGAGCACCTCCCCGCCGAGATCGCGGCCGCTCTCGCGCGCCTCGGCAGCCTTCTCCGCCGCATTGTCTCCGCCCCGGCACCAACCATCGCCGCGGTCCGCGGCCAATGCCTCGGTGGCGGCCTCGAGCTCGTGCTCGGATGCGACCTCGTCATCGCCGAGGAGAGCGCGCAGCTCGGACAGCCGGAGATCAAGCTCGCCGTGTTTCCTCCCGTCGCCTCGGCGCTGCTGCCCGTCC
>JAMPYE010000541.1 GCA_023700825.1 Thermoanaerobaculia bacterium
ATTGTGTTCGTTCGTGATGGTGAAAGCACCCGCAGCGCAGAACCGCTCCTTCACCGGCATTCGCCGGGTGGTTGGCATTGCGGGTCTTCTGGCGTTCGGGGGTGCGTTCTTCGTGATCCCGCTTTATGCGGCGATCACGATCTGCGGCATGCCCTGCTGCCACCACGATCAGGGTCGCGACGCGGACGCGCTCGTCTCTTCCCAGGTGTCGGGATGCGAGGCAGAGTGCTCACTTCGCGAGGCCTCTGCGACGTCGACGATCACTCCCTCGATCGTCTCTCCGAAGTTGACCGACGACCAGCTCCCGACTGCAGGCGATCAGCTCGCAGCGATCGTGGTATCCCCGCCGCCCGCTCCCATTGAGCACGACCGCAGTCCCTCCGCCGAAGGTGCGCACGCACCGCTCCACGTCCTGAACTCCGTCTTCCGCATCTGATTTCGCAGTCTCTGATTTTCGTGTTCTCGACGCGCCACCTGAGGCGCGTCTTTACGCAAAGGAGACTGCATGGTGCCCATCCGTATTCAAGTCATCGTTGCGGCGTTCGCAATGTTCGTCGCGTTCACCGCAGGAGCCGAATCGCCGGCTGGTGCCTCCACTCGCGCCGCGTTTCACGACCCGCAGATCGACGCTCTCGTTGCTGAGGCGCTCGCAACTCACCCCGACGTCGCGCAGGCGAAATCGCTGGTGCTTGCCGCGCAGGCTCGTATTCAGCCTGCCGGAGCGCTTGCCGACCCGTTTCTCAGCACGACCTATCAGGTCGACGGTACCAACTTCGCCCTCGGCTCGATGGAGGACACGTGGCTCGGCTTCATGTACTCGCAGCCGCTTCCGTGGCCCGGCAAGAGAAGCCTGGAGAAACAGACCGCCGAAAGTGACGCGAAGGCGCTGGAGGCTGGGCT
The DNA here is from genome assembly GCA_023700825.1 of Thermoanaerobaculia bacterium. GTDB lineage: Bacteria > Acidobacteriota > Thermoanaerobaculia > Gp7-AA8 > Gp7-AA8 > JACPDH01. The sequence goes on from JAMPYE010000541.1 coordinate 901, forward strand.
CGTGGGACGCACCGCGCTCTCGATCGAAGCGAATGTGAAGCGCGCGTACTACGAGCTGCTCCTTGCCCGCGCGATTCTGCAGCTCATCGAAGAACGACGCTCGAGCTGGCAGCAGATCGAGGGGGTCGTACGCGAGCGCTACACCGTGGGTCTCGGCGCGCAGCAGGACGTCCTCCGCGCCCAGGTGGAGGTGCTGCGGATCGACGAAGCCGTCGCCGCGCAGCAGGCGATCGTCGCGTCCCGCGTCGCGGAGCTGAACCGCCTGACGGGCCGGCCCCAGGACATGCCGCTCGAAACGACCCAGACGCTGGTGCTGAGAGAGGGCGCTCTCGACGCGGCCTTGCTGATCGAAGCCGTGAAGGCCCGGAGTCCCGAGATCGCGGCAGCGCGCCAGTCGATTGCGACCGGCGAGCTGCGCGTCTCCTCCGCGCGCAAGGCGTACAAACCCGACTTCGTCGTCAACGGGGGGCCGATGTATCGCGGGGACCTCGATCCGATGTGGCAGGTGGGCGCCGGGATTTCCCTTCCCATATTCCGCAAGTCGAAACAGGACTTCCGTTTGCGGGAAGCCGAGGAGTTGCTGAACGCGAGCGGTTCGGCGGTGCGGTCGATCGAGCAGACGCTCGAGCTGCGGACGCGCGAGCGGCTCGCGAATCTCGAGGCTTCGCAGAAAATCGCGAAGCTCTACAACGAGGGCGTTCTGCCGCTCGACGAGCTGTCGCTCGAATCGGCGATCGCGAGCTATCAGACGGGGAAGGTTCCGTTCATCAGTGTTCTCGAAGCGCTGAACACGCTTTACGGCGACCGCGAGACGCTGCTCACGCGCAGTGCCGAGATCGAAAAGTGGCGCATCGCGATCGACGAGGCGGACCTTCAGGCGTCGGGAGGCGGTATGCCGGCGGCGGGCGGTGGTGCATCGATGTCCTCAGGCAGTTCCTCCAATTCCGGTGCCGGGATGTCCGGCTCGAGCGGTCCGAAGGACTCGTCGTCCTCGACCTCAATGAGGTGATTGAAATGAAAGCATCGCAGAAAGTCACGGCACGCATCCTTCTCATCATCGTTTTGGCTCTCGCGCTCGGTTCGCTCGCGGCATGCGGCGGGAAGAAGGACGAAGTTCAAAAATCAGGCGAAAAGAAGGTCCTCTACTGGGTCGATCCGATGAATCCGAAAAACCGGTCGGACAAGCCCGGGAAGGCACCCGATGGAATGGACCTCGTTCCGGTGTACGACGAGTCGAAGCCAGCTAAGGCGCCAGACAAGAAAGTTCTCTACTGGGTAGACCCGATGCATCCGGCGTACAAGTCGGACAAGGCTGGCACTGCGCCCGACTGCGGCATGGACCTCGTGCCGGTGTACGAGGAGTCCGGAGCTGCCTCGACTTCCTCGGTTCAGGGGTACACGTCGATCACGATTCCCACCGACCGGCAGCAACTGATCGGCGTGCAGTTGGGCAAAGCCGAGCGGCGCGACCTTCACACGATGCTTCGGACCGTGGGCCGGGTCGCGGCCGACGAGACGCGACTGGCGCACATCCACACGAAGTTCGACGGATACGTCGAGCGTCTCTTCGTCGACTTCACCGGGAAGGAGATCCGCAAGGGCCAGCCTCTCCTCTCGATCTACAGCCCTGAGCTCGTTGCCACGCAACAGGAGTTCCTGCTTGCCGCGCGGGCCAGGACGAAGCTGAGCTTGGAAAGCGAGGCGATCAGCCGGAGCGGCGACGCATTGTACGAGTCGGCGCGGGCAAGGCTGCTGCTCTGGGACATCACTCCCGGCGAGATCACGCGCCTCGAGACCGAAGGTGTGGTGCGCAAGTCCTTGACGATCTACTCGCCGGCAAACGGGATCGTCATGACGAAGAACGCCGTCGAAGGGTTGCGCGTTGCACCCGGCGACTCGCTCTTCGACATCGCCGACCTGAGCCGGATCTGGGTGCTTGCCGACGTCTATGAGTCCGAAATCGCCTTCGTCCACCTCGGTCAGGAGGCGACGGTCGCGCTGTCGTATTTCCCGGGACGCGAATGGACGGGCAAAGTGACGTTCATCGCGCCGACCGTCGATCCGATGACGCGTACCGTAAAGGTGCGCGTCGAGCTACCGAACCCGACGATGGATCTCAAGCCTGAGATGTTCGCCAACGTGAGTTTCCACCACATGACTCGCGCCGTAGTCGCGGTGCCTGAGAGCGCGGTGCTGCAGACGGGAGCGCGGTCGATCGTGTTCGTTGCGAAGGGCGAGGGGCGGTTCGAGCCTCGCGAGGTCATGACCGGCACGAAGGCCGACGCCTGGTATGAGATCAAGAGCGGTGTCACAGAGGGCGAAGAAGTCGTCACGCAGGCGAACTTCCTCGTCGACTCGGAGTCTCGTCTGAAGTCGGCGCTTGCGGGCATGACCAGCTCCCCGGCCGCGGCGCCGGCAACCTCCGGAACTGAGAAGCCTGCCCAGTAAGGGACACCGTCATGATCGAAAAACTCATTCGTTTCTGCGCAACGAACCGCGCGCTCGTCCTCGTGGCGACGGCGGCGCTCGTCTTCG
>JAMPYE010000542.1 GCA_023700825.1 Thermoanaerobaculia bacterium
GCTCTTCGCAAGCACCGGCGATTGGCCTACACTCATTCGAATCGATTGACACGAGGAGCTCCCGATGAAAAGGGCCAATGACGGTGCTGTCGGCGCCGGGCACGAGGATATCGACGCGCTTGCCGCCGCTGTGATGACCTCCGGACCGCACGAGGCGGCGGACCTGCTGCGCGACAAGCCGGTCGGCGCGGTATCGGCCGCGTTGCAGCGGATCAATCCCGCGTTCGTTCAGGACGTGCTCGAGCACCTGCCGCAGCAGCAGCGTCAAGCGGTGATCGAGCACGCCGAAGCAGTCGGCGAGCAATGGGAACGCAACCTCACGTACGAAGAGGACACGCTTGGCCGTCTGATGGAGCCGCCGGTCGCGGTCTTCTCTCCATCGCAGACGATCGGCCAGGCCACGGAGCGAGTGCGAGAGCTCGTGAGGAGGGTCTTCGTCACCTACGGTTTCGTCATCGACGCGGAGGGGCGCCTCGTGGGCGTCGTCACGATGCGCGACCTGCTACTTGCGCCGAGGGAACAGCGGCTCGAGGACGTGATGCTTCGCGATCCGTTCTTTCTCACCCCCGAGACCGGGCTGATGGAAGCGATGAAGCGGGTGCTGAACCGCCACTATCCGGTCTATCCCATCTGCGACGGGGCGGGGAAGCTCATCGGTCAGGTTCGCGGGCAGACGATGTTCGAGGAGCAGGCGTACGAGATCAGCGCGCAGGCCGGCGAGATGGTCGGTGTCGACAAGGAGGAGCGTCTCACGACGCCGTGGCCCCGCAGCCTCAAGTTTCGGCATCCGTGGCTGCAGCTCAACCTGCTGACCGCGTTCATCGCCGCGGCGGTCGTAGGGTTCTTTCAGGACACGATCGACCGGATCGTGATCCTCGCGGTCTTCCTTCCCGTGCTCGCCGGGCAGTCGGGCAACACCGGATGTCAGGCGCTCGCCGTCGCGCTCCGGGGGATGACCCTCGGTGAGCTTCGCGCCGGCCGCGAGCGGGCGCTCGTGGTCAAGGAGTCGTTCCTCGGGCTGCTCAACGGCGCGCTCGTCGGCGTGAGTGCCGGCGTCGCGATGTTCTTCGTCGCGCGCGCACAGGGAAACCCCAACGCGCTCACCCTCGGTGCGATCGTCTTTGCCGCGATGATCTGCAGCTGCATCATCAGCGGCCTCTCCGGCGCGATGATTCCGCTCACGCTGCGCAAGCTCGGCGCCGATCCCGCAACCGCCTCGAGCATCTTCCTGACGACCGCCACCGACGTCGCGAGCATGGGGATCTTCCTGTCGCTCGCGACGCTGCTGATACCGAAGTAGGCGAGAGGCGAGAGGCGAGAGGCGATAAGCAGGCGGGGGTTCTGATGTGGAGTGCGAAAGCGAAGCTTTCGCTCTTCCTCGGCGGAAGCCGCAGCTTCCGCGCTTCAGGTTCGTGCGACGACGCCGAAGCTTCGCCTCGACGAGGAATGGCGAAAACTTCGCTTTCGCACTCCACATGGCGAGCCGCCTGCTCGTCGCCTCTCGTCTTTCGCCTCTCGCCTGTTATGTTGCGAGTATCCGCTGGGCGGTGGCATGCGACTGCTCGAGCAGCATCGGGAGGCCGATGCCGCGGAGGTAGTTGCCGGTGAGGAAGACGTTTTCGGGAAGCGGGAGCTTCGCCGGCGCGAGGCGCTCGAGATGGAGATCGTAGTGCGGCAGCCCGACGTGCCAGCGCTGCGGGTAGCGGGCGATCGGCTCGACGCGCCTGCCGACGAGAAGCTCGCGATCGCGGTCCATGATCTCGAAGAGCGCGGCGTCGTCGAGGTCGAGAATCGCGCGGTCCGTCGCGCCGCCGTAGATCCAGCTCTCCGAGTGCCCCTCGCCACGGTTCGGGAAGATGTTCGTGTTGAAGAGGACACCGAGTGCGCGCACTCCCTCCTCGCGAGGGAACAGCGTGCCGAAGCCGGGCCAGCTGTTCTCGCCCGACGGGAAGAATGCGGTCACGCGGAGCAGCGGCACCATTTCGATCGACGCGAGCGCCTTTGAGGTTTCGGGAGCCCGCTCCTTGAGCAGTTCGCTGCAGTCGCGCGCCGAGGTGGCCAGCACGGTGATGCCGTCGGAAAGGCCGTCGCCATTCACGCCGGTCCGGATCTCGACGCCGAGCTCCCGGAGCCGCCCGACGATCGTCGCAGACAACTGCGCGAGTCCGTTAGGCGGTGCGACGAGCCCCGCCTTCGACGGTTTCGGGGGCTTCTCGCGCTTTCCGAAGAGCAGGCTCGCGCTCAGCTTGGCGGAGTCGCCGGCGTAGACGCCCTGAAGCACCGCGCTGAGGATCTTTTGCGTCGGCCTCACGCCGATCACTCGGGCCCCCCAAGTCTCGACCGACTCTTCCGCCTTCGGGCGGAAGCTGCCGGTCAGGAGGTGCGCGCCGAGCTTCCCGGCGAAGCCGAGCGACTCGCCGAAACCGAGCGGCCACTGGGTGGGCCGCCCGTGGCGGTAGAGGTAGCGCCGCCGGCTCGCCTTCAGCGTGTGGACGAGCGGGACGCCGAGCTCCCGGCATAGCTCTTCGAGCCGGCCCGAGTTGCGGATGCCGCTCGCGGCAGTCTCGACGAGGCCCTGCGGCGTCGCGAGGGTATCGACCATCCCGCCGAGCCGGTCCTGCTTCTCGACGATCGTGACCTCCGCGCCGCCGCGTGCGAGGTAGTAAGCGGCCGTGAGCCCCGAAAACCCGCCGCCGACGATCGTGACGCGCTTCATAGGGCCATCGAGAAGATCTTCGTCTTCGGCTCGCTCGTTCGGAGCCGCTTGTCGAAAAAGCAGGTCGCGTTGCGCAGGAACGGCTTGCCGCGCTCGAGAAGCCGGAGTTCGCGCCCTTCGAGCGTGACGATGCCGTCGTCGATCATCGGCGCGAGAAACTTCTGCGCGTCGGCGACCTGCCCGGGCTCGAGCGTCACGTGGAGCTGCGTCATGAACTGCAGGATCTGCTGACGAAGCGCGCGATCCTCCTCGTTCAGGAGATGCCCGCGCATCGTCGGCAACTTTCCTTCCGCGATTCGCTGCTCGTACTCGGGCGCCTTCTTCACGTTCTGGTGGAAGCAGGTCGGGCTCTCCGAGATCGCGCTCACGCCGAGACCGAGCATCACGTCGGTGCGGAACTCGGTGTAGCCCATGAAGTTCCGGTGGAGGGTCCCGTCGAGCTGCGCCTTGTGCAGCGAATCGTGCGGCAGCGCGAAATGGTCCATGCCGATCTCGACGTAGCCGCCTTCGAGGAAGATCTCCCGCGCGATCTCGTAGAGCTCGCGCTTCTCGGCCCCCTCGGGGAGATCCTCGTCCTTGAACAGGCGCTGCGCCGGCTTGATCCACGGGACTTTCGCGAAGCTGTAGAACGCGATCCGGTCGGGGCGAAGGCCGAGCGTGAGCTCGGCAGTCTTCCGGATCCGCTCGGCGCTCTGCTTCGGCAGTCCGTAGATGAGGTCGTAGTTGACCGAGGTGTAGCCGATTTCGCGCGCGTCGCGGGTCAGCTCTTCGGTCAC
>JAMPYE010000543.1 GCA_023700825.1 Thermoanaerobaculia bacterium
CGGCTCGTCGCTCGGAGCCCTCGTCGGCTTTGCCGGAGCGACGATCCTCCCCGGGCCGATCAACGTCGGCGCGTACGCGCTGGTCGGGATGGGTGCGTATTTCGCGGGCACACTGCGGGCGCCCATTGCGGCGGTGCTCATCGTTCTGGAGCTGACGAACGACTACGGGTTGATCGTTCCGCTGATGCTCGGCGTCGTGCTTGCGAACACGATCTCGCACGCGCTCTCGCCACGCACGCTCGAGGAGGATCAGCTCCAGCAGGAGGGAGTGAAGGAGCCTCGACGGTCGCGAGATCCGCTCGACAGCCTTCGGGTCCGCGACGTCATGGCGCGAAGCCTCCTCACGTTTGGCAGCGACGCGACGATCGAGCAGGTGCTCGAACGGACACGCGTCGAGCGGCATCACGATTACCCCGTCGTCGATGGAGAAGGGCGCCTGATCGGACTGCTGCCGGGTGACGAGGTGGCCCGCTGCTACAGGCTCGCCGCGCTCGACGTCACGGCAGGATCCCTCGCGGTCGCTCCCGGGCTCGTCGCCACGGAAGACGAGGATCTCCACGGTCTACTGGCGCGCATGGCCGAGGCAGGCATCGAACGGGCTGTCGTAACGGACGGTGTCGGCGTTCCACGAGGCTTCGTGAGCCCGTCGGACGTCATCCGGGCGAGATTCCGCGAGCACCGGAATCTCGGGGACGACACCTTCAGCTGAGCCGGTTTGCGTCGGTTGCTGCGATAATCCGCGGCGTGAGCGAACCTGAGAAGATCGTGGATTCTGACGACGAGGGAATCCGAGGGCGCATCGCCCGGGCTCTGGGCGTCGACGGCGCGTCTCGCGATGGCGTCTACCGGCACGTTGCGCACGCGTCGACGCTGCGCGACCCGACGTACTGGCTGGAGATTCTGATGTCGGCGGGCATCGCGATTCTCGGGCTGAGCCTCGACAGCCCGGCGGTCATCATCGGGGCGATGCTGATCTCGCCTCTCATGGGCCCGATTCTCGCCGCGGGGCTCGCTCTCGCCGCGGGCGACTTTGTGTTGCTGTCGCGAACGGCGGTGAATATCCTGCTGAGCTCTGTCGTCGCGGTGCTTTTCGCGATGCTGTTCGTGGCGTTTCTACCGTTCCGCGAGATGACGGGAGAGATCGCGGCGCGTCTGCGCCCGACGACGCTTGACCTCGTCGTCGCGCTCCTCTCGGGCGCGGTCGGCGCGTTGGCTATCAGCAAGTCGGCGCGCGGAGTTGCCACGTCGATTCCCGGCGTCGCAATCGCAGTCGCGTTGATGCCGCCGCTCGGCGTCGTCGGCTACGGCGCGGGCCTGGCGGTTACGGTGGACCCGAGGCAGGGAGCGGAGATTTTCCGGGGCGGCGGGCTGCTGTTTCTCACGAACCTCGCGGCGATCATCTTCTCGGCGATGCTAGTGTTCCTCCTGCTGCATTTCGACGCGCCCGAGATGCGGGGGAAGATTCGGGAAGGACGCGAAAGCGATCCCGAGAGCCGCTTCATTCACTTCTTGATTCTCCGCTATCCGATTCCCGATTGGCTCGATCGGGTCGGGACCGGCCCGGTCCGGCTCGCGATCCCGCTGATCTTCGTGGTCGTGCTGTTCGCGCCACTCTCGAAATCGCTCGACAAGATCAAGTCAGAGCTTGCCGAGCGAAAGCAGGTGACGCTCATCCAGCAGAAGGCGACCTCGCTTTGGCAGGAGAATTTCGCGAAGACGCTCGACGGCAAGCCGCGATCCTCGATCCTGTCGCTCTCCTCGGCGCACTCGACGAAGCGCCTCGAGCTCAGGCTGCGCGTCGTCACGACGGCGCCGCTCACGCTGTCCGAACGTGCCATGTACACGCGGCTCGTCGCGGCCGCGATGGATCGAGATCCGTCGACGATCGACCTCGACCTCATCCAGATTCCTGCAGCGGAGGCAACGATGCCACCGTTGACGACAGTTGAGAAATCCACGTCGGTCGCGGAGCTCGTCTCGAAGCTGGAATCGAGGCTCGAGCCCCTCCTGGCACAGACGAAATTCCCCGCGCGGGCGAAGGTGCTCGGCACCGCCTTGTCGCTGGGTGGAGGCGAACCGGTGATCGAGCTCCGCTACATGGCCGACACGGCGCTGCCCGCGGAGGCGAGTGAGTTGATCGAGGAGAATGTTCGGCGGCTGACCGGCCTCACGACGGCCTCTGTTCACTTCGTCCATGTTCCTTCACCGTTTCGCATCCGGTTCGCCGAAGGTTCGAGCACGCTTCCGGTTGAGGCGGCCGCAAGCCTCGACGCGATCGGACAAGCCGCGGCTGGGAAGGAGAGCGCCCACGTGACGGTGAAATTCTCCGGGGCCGCAAGACTGTCCGAGCGCCGAGTCGCCACAATTCGCAACGCGCTGCTCGAGCAGGGCGGGCTCGACGAGAAGCAGGTCAGTGCCGAAACCGACGAGGCGATCGCGGCCGGAGAAATGATGGTCGTGCTGCTGGTCCCCTAGCCCGGCACGACGGGGGGGCAAGGTCCGTTCCCCGCCGTCCCCGCTTGCGCGAGCGCCATCACCTCGGCGCTCGGGCCGATCTCCGCGCGCGTGCCGATCTCGTCGAGCATCGCGCGGAAGTTCTCGCGCTCGTACGGATACCGCACGCGGTAGGCTCGTCGGAATATCGAGTAAAGGGCCTGTTTGACCTCCGCGCACGGAATCGTCTCGCGCCTGTCGGCGATGGGCTCCCGGTAGAGCACGTAGCGGTCGACGGAGTCGACGCCTGCCGCGGGGTGGAAGTAGCGGAAATCGAGCGGGAGGATCTTCCCGTCGCGAACGAGACGGGCGAGCCAGGGATTGTCGATCCTGACTTCTCCGAAGACGCAGTGGAGATCGCCGAAGCCCGCCTCCCTCGAATTGCGGCGGAAACGGCGGACGAGCTCGTCGCGCAGGAGGTGTCCCAGGCCCGAGCCGCGCCCCGTCTCCGCCACCGCGAGATAGAGCACGAAGCCCGCGTTCACGCCGGCGAGATAGACGCCGGCTCCGGTGCCGTGCACGTTGCCGTCGCGATCGACCGCGGAGAGCATGTGAAAGTCGAACGGCTTGAGCAGGTCGAGCCGTTTCTCGGCGAGCTCGGACTTGAAGTCCTCGAACGAGTGGCGCTCGTGAGCGTGGAAGGAGGCGCCGAGCAAGTCGAGCGTACGTGCGGCGACGGGGGTGCGCTCGTCGTCGATCTCGACGATTTCGAGGGCATCCGAGGTCTGCACTTCGATTGGGCCGTCGTCGCTCGCAGGCACGGGCTCCTCGAGCCCGAGCCCGAAGACGCGGGAGGTGTTCCGCCAGAGGATCATCTCTTTCTCGTCCTCGCGGATGTCGAGCTGGCGGACGAAACGGATGTAGCTGCGCATGTCGGAGATCGGCCAGTCGCTTCCGAACAGGAGTTTCGTCGGATCGCCGGCGTAGGCGACGACGTCGTTGACCTCTTCGAGCATGAAGCGCTCGAAGCGCTCCTCGAATTCGCCGAGAGTCAGCCC
>JAMPYE010000544.1 GCA_023700825.1 Thermoanaerobaculia bacterium
ACTCGATGTCCTCGTACTCGGGAACCCAGCCGAGCGGCGTCTCGTGCGCGCGGCCGCGGCCGCGGGCGCGCTCGATGATCCACTTCAGGATGCGCATGTTGTCGCCGAAGCCGGGCCACGCGAACTTGCCCTTCTCGTCCTTGCGGAACCAGTTCACGGAGAATATGCGGGGAGGGGCCGGAAGCATGCGGCCGAAGTCGACCCAGTGGTTGAAATACGAGCCCATGTGGTAGCCGCAGAACGGCAGCATCGCCATCGGGTCGCGGCGAACCTCGCCGGTCGCGCCGACCGCGGCAGCAGTCGTCTCCGAGCCCATCGTGGCGGCTGCATAGACGCCGTAGGTCCAGTTGAATGCCTGCGTGATCAGCGGGACGACGTTCGAGCGACGGCCGCCGAAGATGAACGCCGAGATCGGCACTCCCTTCGGGTTGTCGTACTGCGGGTCGATCGACGGGCACTGCGAGATCGGCGCCGTGAAGCGCGCGTTCGGATGCGCGGCCTTACGGCCGCAATCGGGCGTCCACTCTTTGCCGGTCCAGTCGATCAGCTTCGGCGGCGCTGCGTCGGTCATCCCTTCCCACCAGACGTCGCCGTCCGGCGTGAGCGCGACGTTCGTGAAGATCGTGTTCTTCTTCACTGATTCCATCGCGTTCGGGTTCGACTTGTACGAAGTTCCCGGCGCGACGCCGAAGAAACCGTTCTCCGGGTTGATCGCGTAGAGCTTCCCGTCGGGCCCCGGCTTGATCCAGGCGATGTCGTCGCCGACGGTCGTGACCTTCCATCCCTCGAACACCTTGGGCGGGATCAGCATCGCGAAATTCGTCTTGCCGCAGGCGCTCGGGAACGCGGCGCCGACGTAGGTCTTCTCTCCGTCGGGCGACTCCACGCCCAGGATCAGCATGTGCTCGGCGAGCCAGCCCTCGTCGCGCGCGATGACCGACGCGATGCGAAGCGCGAAGCACTTCTTCGAAAGCAGCGCGTTGCCGCCGTAGCCCGAGCCGAACGACCAGATCTCGCGATCCTCGGGGAAGTGGACGATGTACTTGTGCTCGGCGTTGCACGGCCAGGCGACGTCCTTCTGTCCCGTCGCGAGCGGCATGCCGACCGAGTGAAGGCACGGGACGAACTCGCCGTCGCCGAGCGTGTCGAGCACCTGGCGTCCCATGCGGGTCATGATCCGCAGGTTTACCGCGACGTATGGCGAATCGGAGAGCTGCACGCCGTTGTAGGAAATCGGCGAGCCTAGCGGCCCCATGCAGAACGGGATCACGTACATCGTGCGGCCGCGCATCGAGCCGTCGAAGAGGCCGCGCAGCTTTGCACGCATCTCGTCGGGGTTGGTCCAGTTGTTCGTCGGCCCCGCGCCGTTCTCGTGACGGCTGCAGATGAACGTGCGGTCCTCGACGCGCGCGACGTCGGATGGATCCGACCGGGCGAGAAAGCTGCCAGGACGCTTCTCCGCGCTCAGGCGGATGAACGTTCCCGAGGCGACCATCTCGTCGCACAGCCGGTCGTACTCTTCCTGCGAGCCATCGCACCAGTGAACGTTGTCGGGCTTGCACAGCTGAACCATCGACTCGACCCAGGATCGGAGCTTCTGGTTTTTCACGTAGTCGGGAAATTGCATCGCGATCTCCTCTGAATGAACTTGAAACCGGCGACAGGTCGCGCAGCCGCTGGCTGCACGTCGGGCGATGGAACCTTATCATCGAAAACGGGGAAGAGAAACGACGCCTCGCGAAGGACGTTTGCGCCCATCCCGCGCCGACGATTCGGATCGTGACCGCCCTATTTCTCGGCCTTCTTGAGCTCCGCGAGGTCCGCGATCACCTGCGGCGCATGCTCGTCGGCCTTTACCTTCCGGTAGACCTTTCGAACGCGGCCGTCGGGACCGATGATGTAGGTCGCCCGCGCCACTCCCCAGCTCCGGCGCCCGTAGAGGTTCTTCTCCTTCCAGACGCCGTACATCTTGGCCACGTCGGCGGACTCGTCGGAGAGCAGCGCGAAGTTTAGGCCGTGCTTCGTGCGAAACTTCTCGTGACTGGCCATCGGATCGGTCGAAACGCCCAGAACCACGGCCCCTTCCGAGGTCAGCTTCGTCATGCCGTCGCGAAACCCGCAGGCCTCGGCCGTGCAGCCCGGAGTGTCGTCCTTCGGATAGAAGTAGAGGACGACCCACCTACCCTTGAAGTTCCGGAGTCCCATCTGTGTCCCCTCGGTCGAGGGAAGCTTGAAGTCGGGGGCCAGCTCGCCCACCTTCGGTTCGTAGAATTCCTGCATGTGATCTCTCCTATGGATTTGCGACCGCCGGCCGAAACTGCCGTATCTGGCGACACGCCTGTTCGAGCGGCTCGAAGTCCTTTGCGAAACAGAAGCGCAGAAGCTGGTCGCCTCCGCGCGAAACGTAGAACGCCGTCCCGGGCACCGACGCGACCTTCGCGCCCGCAAGCAGCGCGTCGGCCGCCTCACGCGCTCCGGCAAAGCCGAGCCCGGAGACGTCGGCGAGCATGTAATAGGCTCCCTCGGGAACGAGCGGCACCATCCCGGCGTCCCGAAGCGCAGACGCGAGCATGTCGCGCTTCGCCTGGTACTCGCTCGCCATCTCGCGGTAGTAGCCGTATTCCGAGTCGAGCCCGCGCGCCACCCCGTGCTGCAGCGGCGTCGGCGCGCAGACGTAGAGCAGATCGTTGACGAGTCCCACTCCGCGCGCGATCTCCGGGGGCGCAGTGACGTAGCCGATCCGCCACCCGGTAATCGAGAACGTCTTCGAAAACCCCGAGATCGTCACCGTCAGATCGCGGCATGACTCGAGCGACGCCATCGACACGTGACGGCGGCCGTCGTAGACGATGTGCTCGTAGATCTCGTCGGTGTAGGCGAGCGCGCCGTTTCGGCGGCACAGCTCGCCGATCTTCTCGAGTTCGGCGGCGGTGAAGACCTTTCCGCACGGATTCGACGGCGTGCAGACGACGATCCCCCGCGTTCGCGGCCCGAAGGCCGCGGCAAGTTCGTCGAAATCGATCTCCCACGACGTTCCGCGGAGAGGGACGAACTTCGTGGTCACGCCCAGGAGCTTCAACGTGCCGAGGTGATAGCCGTAGAACGGTTCGAAGAGGATGACTTCGTCGCCAGGGTTGAGCGTCGCCATCGCCGCGGCTGCGAAGCCTCCGGTCGATCCGACCGTCACCACGATCTCCGTGCCTGGATCGGCTCGGTAGCCGTTGAACCGCGCGCACTTCTGCGCGATCTTCTCCCGCAGCGATTCGATCCCCTCGAATTTCGAGTACGTCGCCTGTCCGGCGCGAATCGCGTCGACGGCTCCGTCGGCCACGAGGGCGATCGTGGGAAGGTCGCAGATCCCCTGCCCGAGATTGATGCCGCCGACGCGCTCGCACTCCCGCGACATGCGCCGGATGTCCGATTGCGCGAATCCGTCCAGGCGATCTGCGAGTCGAGCCATCGAGGGGTCATCATAGCTCACCGA
>JAMPYE010000545.1 GCA_023700825.1 Thermoanaerobaculia bacterium
GAAGATGTCGGGGCGGCGCGCCTCGACCAGCGCGGAGATCCAGGCGCGGCACGCGGCCGGGTCGCGCTCGAGCTCGCGCGGGATCGCGATCGCCTCGATCCCTCCCAGCACGCGAGGGTCGGAGGCGTGATGAGACGCGGTGACGATCGCGGCGTCGCGCTCCATCCCGAGCGTGTGCAGGAACGCGCGCGCGCGGACGAGATGTCCGAGCCCGCCGCCGAGCGCGTAGACCAGGATCATGGGCTCAGATTCCGCGGGCGATCAGCTCCGCCATCACGATGAGCCGGTAATCCTCCGGCACCCCGCTCATCAGCGACACGCCGAAGGCGGGCGACATCCGTCCCGACTCGCTCGTCTGCAGCTCGGCGCCCGACGCGTCCTTCACCTTCGCCTTGCCGGAGTCGCGGTAGTACTTCACCTCGCCGATCTCCTTCTCCGTCGGGTCGAGCACCTTTGCCTTGTCGTCGTACTTCGTCTTGAGGACCCAGGGGTTCTGGTTCTCCTCGTTGTCGCTCACCTTGATCTTGTCGGTGTCGACCTTGACCTTCCAGAGGAGCTTGCTGTCGGGGGTGCGCACCTTGAAGCTGTTGTTGTCGCCCGACTTGACCTCGACGAACGCCGCGCCGGTCGCGGCGTCGCGGTAGCGGCGCTTCCCGCCGTCGGCGTCTCCGATGTAGCGCGCGCCGCCGGTGACCGAGACCTCGACGTGACTGCCGTCGGTGGTGATCGTGATCGTCCTCGCGCCGTCGGCCGAGACGAGGGTGAGCGGGCCGCTCGCGGCGGGGACGGCGGCCGCCGCCGTCGCCGTGGCGGCCGCGGGCTTTGCCGCCGTGGAAGAGGAGAACTCGACGCCAGGCGCGGGCGCTTCCTCGCCCTTCGAGCAGGCGACGAGCATGAGAAGGGCGGCGGTTCGCAGGATGGTCTTCATCGTTCTTGCTCCTGAAGTGGTGATCGTCGTTCGCCCGCGGTCGCGCGGGCAGTGTCGCGGAGAGCCTCGAGATAGCGCGACGTTTCGCCGTCGCAAGTGAAATCGCGCGCGATCGTCGCGGCCAGGCGCGAGCCGAGCTCGCGCAGCGTGGCGTCGTCGATCGCCGCCGCGTCGTCGATCGCCCGCCGGCAGTCGTGCGGGTCGCCCGCGCGAAAGAGCAGCGCGTTCTCGCCGTCGGCGAGAAGGTCGGGCATGGCGCCCGCGGTCGACGCGAGGGGAGTCACGCCGAGCGCGCCGGCCTCGAGCAGCACGTTCGGCAGGCCGTCGTAGTGCGAGGGAATCACGACGAGGTCGCACGCCGCGTACCAGGGAAGCAGCTCCCAGCGGTCGACGAACGGGACGTGCGTCCACGAGACCGCGCTCTCGATCGAGAGCAGGCGCGCGAGCATCTCCGGCTCCGCCTCGCCCACGAGCAGAAGATGGACGCGTCCGTCGTGCCCGGCCCGACGGAGGGCGTCGAGGCAGACCGCCCCGCCCTTCTTCGACTTGAGCTGGCCGAAGAGCCCGAGGACGCGCCGTCCCGGCTCGACCTCCTCGGTGCGCCAGCGGCGCGCGCGCTCGAGGTCGTGAGGCTCGAGCGCCCACTCGGTGGTGTCGATCCCGTTCGGAATCCAGCGTACCGGCGTCGCGGGAAAAAGCGCGGAGATGCGCCGCGCGTGGTCGCGGCTCACCGCGCAGACGAGCGCCGAGCGGGAGAGCGCGTCGCGAAGCATCCAACCCCGGCGCGGAGAAAAGACCGCGGCGTCGAAGTCGTTGCCGCGCATGAGGGTCACGAGCGGAGCGCCCCACCAGGCCGCGAGCGAAGGGGCAGCGAGCACCGGGGCGTAGCCGCCGAACGCGACGACGTGCGAAGGGCGCAGCTCGCGGATCTCGTTCCAGAGCAGGTTGAGCCAGTGGCCCGGGTCGTCGTCGATCGGGCAGCGGACCAGCGTCCCATGCTCCTGGCGCTCCGTGTCGATCGCCGCGTGCTTCCGGGAGAAGTGCACCACGTCGATCTCGCCGGAGCGGCGCAGGCCGCGGACGATCCGGTCGCACGACTGCGCCATCCCTCCGCGGTCCGGCGGGTAGTTCTCGGTCAGCAGCAGCGGCCGGGCCATCGCGTCAGCTGTCCCCGAACCCGCCGTCGCCCGAGTCGTAGTCGCCGTCGCCGTCGGACGTCGAGTAGCGGTCGAAGGAGCGCGTGTCGTAGGTGCTGTAGTAGACACCCGCCGCGGTGCCGGCGTAGAGGGGCCGATAGCCGCCCCGGTAGTAGCGATGGCGGTAGCCGTAGGCCCAGTCCTCGTCGAGCGTGGTGCCCTCGTCGACCGACTTTGCGGGCGGCGGCATGCTGCCGTCGTCGTTAGGCTGCTGCTGCGCCTGCTCCTCGTCGTGCTCCCTCGCCCAGCAGTCGAGGCACTCGGTGAAGCCGCTCGCCGGGGAAAGGTGACGGGAGCAGACGCCGCGGCCGCACCGCGAGCACGTGTTCGCGACCGGCTGATCGCAGTCGCGCAGCGCGAAGAACCCACCCTTGCACTCGCAGCCCATCATGCAGCACCTCCCGCGGTGGCCGGTTTCGCCCGGCGGAACGCTTCGGCGGCGAGATCGATCAGTTCCTTCACGTCGAACGGCTCGTTCGCCTTGATCTTGACCTTGGTCGAGAGCCGGACGGTCGTCCGCTTCTCGCCCGGTTTGAATTTCACCTTCGTGTCTTCCGTCTGCAGCGCCCGGTCGATGGCGTAGTGTTTGTTGGGAAGCGCCACGTCGATCGCGAGGTGGCAGATCTTCCGGTACTTCGTCTTCGTCTTGTACTTGCCGCGCGCGTTCCGTTTCGTGCGGGCACTCGAGGTGATCTCCTCGACGACCGACCAGGAGAGCGCGCTTCCGTCGGCGAGCCACGCCGAGCCTTCGAACCAGGCGTCGCGGTAATAGCTGTCGATGACCTTGTGGTAGACGCCGAGTGCGTACGCGTCGCTCTCGCCCGTCTTCTTCGCCTTGTCGGTCGGCGACGAGAGGTCGAGCTTGATCTGCATCGGCTCGCCCGGTTCCATGTCTTCCCGGAGGATCGCGAAGAACGGGAGCGCGATCTCGCGGAAGTTGTTCGACAGGTCGTGCTTCGACAGTTTGATCACCGTCACGAGGAAGAAGACGAAGCCGCCGAAGAGCGCCAGGACGATCGGCACGCCGACGAACCAGGGGAGTACCCCGTTCCCCATGACGACGAGCGCGATGATCGCGAAGACGAACATCGCGGCGCTCCAGCATCCGATGCTCGTGCGTGCCTTGTCGCTCATCCGGTCGAATTCGCCGACCGGTCTCAGCATGTCGAGCACGCTCTTGGGCGTGAACTGCCCGGAGAGCTGCTTCTCCTTGAGGATCGCCATGTCCTGCAGCTTGGCCTTGCGCCGGTCGCCGAAGCCGGGTGCCCTGACGGCGCAGGTCTTGAGCACGCCGCGGATGGTGTTGACCACCAGCGTGGCGAGCGCATCGGCCTCGACCTCCTCGGC
>JAMPYE010000546.1 GCA_023700825.1 Thermoanaerobaculia bacterium
CGCATACAGCTGCCAGGCAAGAATGGCGGCGACGACAACGAGAAACGAGCCCACTACCAACGACCGGCGGGCGTGCGCGCGGAACGGCCCCCTAACGGCAACGGGCTCACGCATTACGATTCGACGCCTCCGTCGGTGGGCGGAGGGCTCTCGAGCTTCGCGCGCCAGCCTTCATGCCCGGCGATTCTGGAGCGGTCGCCCTGGAAAGTACAGTCGCCGTTTCGGTAGCGCAGAGTCCGGAGCGCGCGCGGCGCACCACCGGGCGCGAAGCCCGACGCGCGAGTCTCCCAAAAAAGAAGAGAGATCGCGAAGTCGCGATCTCTCAATTCTCATTTCAGCATTCTCAATTCGGCAGTCGACGCCGCTAGTGAGCCCCAACCGGCATGTCCAGCCGCCGGTAGCGCTTCGTCCCCGGCAGGCAGCTCTTGTGCTCGATGTGGTACATGAACTCGTCGCGGAACTTCTTCACGGCCGAGGCCACCGGGCCGCAGGCCGCGTCGCCGAGGGCGCACAGCGACTTGCCGCCGATGTTGTCGGTCATGTCGAAGAGTAGATCGGCGTCCTGCGGGCGCCCGCCTCCCCTCTCGATGCGGTCGAGGATCGTCTCCATCCAGTTCGTGCCTTCGCGGCACGGGGTGCACTGGCCGCACGACTCGTGCGCGAAGAACTTCGACATGCGCCACGTCGCGTCGACGATGCACGTCGAGCTGTTCATCACGATGATCCCGGCCGAGCCAAACATCGTCCCCGCCTTCATCAGCGCGTCGAAGTTCATCGGCAGGTCGATCTCGTCCGGCGTGAGCATCGGCGCGGAACCGCCCCCCGGGATGACCGCCTTGAGCGGCAGGTCGTCGGTGATGCCGCCGCAGTGCTCGTAGATGAGCTCCTTGAGGTTCACTCCCATCGGGAATTCGTACACGCCCGGCTTCTTCACGTGTCCCGAAACGCAGTAGAGCTTCGGGCCCGTGTTCTTCGGCTGGCCGAACGACTTGAACCACTCGGCGCCGTGCTCGACGATGAGAGGCACGCACGAGAGCGTCTCGACGTTGTTGACGATCGTCGGGCTTCCGAAAACGCCTACGACCGCGGGGAACGGCGGCTTGACGCGAGGCTGCCCGCGGTGACCTTCGATCGATTCGATCAGGCCCATCTCTTCGCCGCAGATGTACGCGCCGGCGCCGCGATGGACGGTGATGTCCAGGTCGAAACCGCTGCCGAGAATGTTCTTTCCGAGGAATCCCTTCGCGCGGGCCTCTTCGAGCGCCTTCACCAGGATCATAGCGCCCTTGTAGAACTCGCCGCGGATGTAGATGTACGACATCGGGCACGATTTGATCGCGTACGCCGAGATGATCATCCCCTCGATGAGGAGGTGCGGGTCCTTCTCGATGATCACGCGGTCCTTGAACGTCCCTGGCTCCGACTCGTCCGCGTTGCACAGCAGGTAGCGCGGCATCGGCGAGTCTTTCGGCAGGAAGCCCCACTTCATGCCGGTCGGGAAGCCTGCGCCGCCGCGACCACGCATCTCGGAGTCCTTGACGAGCTGGACGATCTCGTCCGGGGTCGACTTGAGCGCCTTCTTCAGGCTCTCGTAACCGCCGCCGGCGATGTAGGTATCGATCGCAGCCGAGTTGGGCTTGTCGACATTCTTCGTGAGAACTTTGATCGGTTCCATTACTTGAGCGTATCCAGGAGCTTGTCGATCGACTCGACGCTCGCGTTCTCGTGATAGTCGTTGTTGATCTGCACCACGGGGGCGGTGCCGCACGAACCGAGGCACTCGACCTCGGTCACGGTGATCCTTCCGTCCTTGGTCGTCTCGCCGGGCTGAAGACCGAGCTTCTCGAGGCAGCGGTCGTAGATGTCGTACGCGTTCCTGATCATGCAGCTCAGGTTCGTGCAGACCTGGACGTGATGCTTCCCGACCGGCTTCTGGTTGTACATGTTGTAGAACGAGACGACGCCGAAGACCTTGGCCGGCTCGATCTCGAGCAGAGTGCCGAGGTAGACCATCACCTCCGGGGAGATCCAGCCGAACTCTTCCTGTGCGAGGTGAAGCGCGGGCAGAAGCGCGGCTTCCTTCGTCGGATAGCGTTCGAGGAGCGCGTCGAACTTCGCCTTCGCGTCGGGCTTGAACTCGACGCTTCTGGTCGTGTCGGCGTATCGCTCGGTGGCGTACGGGCTGTCAGGTTGGAGATGTGCCATCGATCAGTTCCAGTCGAACGCTTTCTTTTTCCAGACGTAGATGTAGCCGATTGCCAGCAGCGCGACGAAGACGAACATCTCGACGAGCGCGAACATCGCGATCCCGGAGGACGTCATCGTCGCGTCGCGGTAGATGACCGCCCACGGGTAGATGAATGCCGCTTCGATGTCGAAGATGATGAAGAGCATCGCGATCTGGTAGAACCGAACGTTGATGCGTTTGCGGTTGGTGTCGAGGAGCGGGACGCCTCCCTCGTAGGGGGACAGCTTCGACGGGTTGCGCCGGTGGGTCCCGACGAACCAGTTGACGATCAGCATCCCCGCTCCGAGCGCGATGCCGAATGAAATGAGGATCAGGACCGGGACGAACGATTCCGTCATCGAAGGCTCCAAGAAAAGCGGCGAAACTCTATCGCGGCGAGGCGGGACTTTTCAAGCGGCGCGCCGCAGGCGCGGGGGTAAAGTCTACTCCGGGAGCCGCTATGCCGACGCTTCTTTCGACGTAAGGAACGAAAGGGCCTGGTCGCGGCTGTCGAAGATCTTGAAGACCGTGTCGAGCTTCGTGATCTTGAGAAGCGCCAGGATCCGGTGATTCGGGTTCAGCAACGCCATCTTGCGCTGGCGGTCTTCGAACTTCTGCAGGTAACCGATCAGTTCCCCGAGGCCCGTCGAATCCATGTAGTTGATGCCCTCGAAGTTGATGAGCACCGGCCCCGTCTCGTCGTTGAGAACCTTTTCGAGATAGCTCGAGAACTCCCGAGCGCTCTCGCCGAGTTTGATGACACCCTGGATGTCGAGAAGGGTCACATCCTGATGGCGGTTCCTGATGATGTTCAAACTTTGATCTCCCGGGTGCGCTAACTTTACCCAATCGAGTCGATTGAGTCCATAGCGCGACGCCGCAAAGTTGCATCGTGGCATACTTCCATCGCCTGGAGGAACCATGAAATTGCTTCTCGTCCGCTGGATCGTCAACACCCTCGCGCTGCTGCTCGTGAGTTATCTCGTTCCGGGGATCGCCGCGAGCTCGGTGGTGGCTCTGCTCGTGGCCGCGCTCGTTCTCGGCCTCCTCAACGCCGTGCTCCGCCCCGTGCTGGTCGTTCTGACCGCACCGCTCTGGATCGTCACGTTCGGCCTGTTCCTGATCGTGGTGAACGCGTTGATGCTCTGGCTCGCCGGCGTGCTCGTCCCGGGATTCACTGTCGAAGGCTTCGTCGCGGCGATCCTCGGCGCGATCGTGCTGAGCGTGATCTCGTTC
>JAMPYE010000547.1 GCA_023700825.1 Thermoanaerobaculia bacterium
CGCAGCATCGCGACCGTTCCCAGTACCGGCCCCGGCGCGAGGATCACGAACGCCCAGCGCCAGCCGACGAGGTCGACCACTATCGGGACGAGCTGGATCGACACCGTCGTGAGCAGGAATCCGATGCAGGTCTGCATCGTCAGGGCCGTTCCGATGTAGCGCGGGTCGCCCGCTTCGGTGACGCACGCCGAGAACTGCGCCGAGTCGGCAACGACCGAGGCGCCCCAGATTGCGGCAACGAAGAGCAGCAACCACGGCCAGTCGAACGTGAGGCCGATGAAGAGGCAGCAGCCCCCGCTCACGATCATCGCCACCGACGTGACGAGCGTGCGTCCCAGGCGGTCGGCCCAGAGCCCCGCCACAACGCAGCCGGCTGCTCCGCACCCGATCACGACGAACGAACCGATCTCCGCGAGACGGCTCGTCGTCCCCGACGTGCCGACGCTCGCGCGCAGCATCGCCGGGATCCAGGTCCACATCGCGTAGAGCTCCCACATGTGCCCGAAGTAGCCGAAGCTCGCGAGCCTCACGGCGCGGTTGCGAAAGATCGCCGTCACCTGGTGGATGTCGAACGGCGCGCTCGGCCTCGCGTGAGGCCCCTCGCCGACGAGGAGCACGAGCAGTCCCCCGAACGCGGCGAGCGCCGACGCCGCGAGAACGTTCGTCCGCCACTCCGCGCTCCCGATCGCGTTGATCACGTATGGCGAGGCTTTGCCGAGCGTCAGTGCGCCGACGAGCACGCCGAGCGCGAGCCCTCGCCGCTCGAGGAACCAGCTCGCCATGATCTTCATCCCGGGCGGATAGACGCCGGCGAGGAAGAAGCCGGTGAAGAACCTCAGCACGAGCCCCGTTCCGAGATCGTTGGCGTGCATCGCGAACAGCGCGTTCACCGCGGCACCCAGCAGCGCTGAGATGGCCACGAGATCGCGGGGCCGGAAGACGTCCGGCAGATTCAGCGTCGCGCTCAGGAGCGTTCCCGCGACGAAGCCGAGCTGCACGGCGAGCGTGAGCGACGCGACGCCCGACGCGTCGAGCCCCCACTCGCGCTGGACCAGCGGAGCGACGGCGGAAACACCGAACCAGAGCGCCATGACGAGCAGTTCCGCGAGGGCAAGCAGTCCCATCGCGCGCCACCGACGACCCGTCGGGCGGCTCGTTCCCGCGTCTCCGTGCGACATGCAGGAACGATGGTAGCCCGTTCGGCCGCTCGAAGGCGGCGACGCGCCGATTTGACGCGAGGGTCGCCGCGGCGAGATGATCGAAGATGCACCAGCCCCCCGGCGGCGATTCCGTGCTTTCCGACGAGCGCGGTCCCGGCTCACGACGCAGGCGGGCGAGACACGGCGGGCTGGAGCGGCGGTAGTTCAATGGCCACGCGCCGAAAGAGCATCAAGCCCGTCCCCGTCGACTTCTCGACGGTGCGAAGGCTGGCGCTCGCGCTTCCGGAGGTCACCGAGGGGGTCTGCTACGGGACACCCGCGTTCCGCGTGAAGAACCGCCTCTTCGCGCGGCTCCGCGAAGACGGCGAGACGATCGTCCTGAGCGCGGACCCCGACGCTCGTGACGCGTTCATCCGGGCAAAGCCCGACACATTCTTCGTCACCGAGCACTACGTCGGCTATGAATGGGTGCTCGTGCGGCTCCCCACCGTGTCGGAACCGGAGCTTCGCGATCTGCTCCTGTTCGCGTGGCGCCGGAAGGCGCCCTCGAAAGAAGCGGCGCGGCACGGGGTTCACTCGAAGAAGTAGACTGCGGTCGATCCGCAGCCGTTCATCAGATTTCGAGCTGGAAGGGAGAACCTCTACATGCCCGTCTCACCGGAGTTCGCCGAGAGCAATCGAACCCAGACCGAACGGCTGCGCCAGCTCGTGAGGCGCCTCGACCAGGAAAAGCTCATCCTCAGGCTTCCGAACGGATGGACGGTCGCCGAGGCGCTTGCCCACGTCGCCTTCTGGGACCGCCAGCGGCTCTGCCTGATGCGGAGCTGGGCCGCGGGGAAGGACTGCACGGGAGACTACGCCGGCGACGTCTTCAACGACGCGATGCTGCCACTGCTCGAACTGATTCCTCCCGCCCTCGCCGCCGCCGTGGCCGTCGAAGCCGCCGAAGAGGTCGACGCCCTGCTGCTCGCGTTACCTGACGAGGTGATCGCGGCCGCCCTCGCCCGCCCCGACAAGCCGAACCTCGACCGCGGCTCGCACCGCGAACATCACCTCGACCAGATCGAGGCGGCGCTCCGGGCGGCGGGCCGGTAGTACCCGCGTTGGAAGCAATGCGGAATTCGGAATGCGGAATGGAGACCTTCTGCGGCGCGAGACGTCCATCCGGCGTAAGTCAGCCTGGAAACCGGAATGGAGAATGCCGAATGAACAATGAGGAATGAAGGATTGGCAGTCTCCGGGCGCCGCACCTCTTCTCCATTCCTCATTCTTCATTCGACATTCTCCATTTCGGTTTTCGTCCACGCCCGGCCGCCAATTCCGCATTCCGCACTCCGAACTCCGCATGCCGGACACTTCGTCCCGCCCCGCCACTTCCATTAGAATGCGCCCCTTATGGACCAGCTCACCTTTCAGAAGCTCATCCTCTCGCTCCAGAACTTCTGGGCGGAGAAGGGCTGCATCATCGAATGCCCGCTCGACCTCGAGGTCGGCGCCGGGACGATGCATCCGGCGACCTTCCTCCGCGTGCTCGGCCCCGAGCCGTGGAAGGTCGGTTACGTGCAGCCGTCGCGCCGTCCCGCCGACGGCCGTTACGGTGACAATCCGTTCCGCCTCTACAAGCACTACCAGTTCCAGGTCATCCTCAAGCCCTCGCCGCTCGAGATCCAGGAGATGTACCTCGACTCGCTCCGCGCGATCGGCCTCGATCTGACGAAGCACGACATCCGCTTCGAGGAAGACAACTGGGAATCACCCACGCTCGGCGCATGGGGTGTCGGCTGGCAGGTACTGCTCGACGGGATGGAGATCTCGCAGTTCACCTACTTCCAGCAGGCGGGCGGCATCGACCTCGCGCCGATGGCGGGCGAGATCACCTACGGCCTCGAGCGCCTCACCATGTTCCTCTCGCGCAAGAGCTCGGTGTACGACATCGAGTGGGGCGGAGGCTTCGCCTACGGCAAGATCCGGCAGCAGGAGGAGTACGAATTCTCGAAGTTCTACTTCGAGGAAGCCGACGTGGCGATGCACTGGAAGCTGTTCGACATGTACGAGGCGGAGTCGAAGCGGCTGCTTGCGCTCGAGAGCCCGCTCGTTCTTCCCGCGTACGACTTCACGCTCAAGTGCTCGCACATGTTCAACACCCTCGACGCGCGCGGCGCGATCTCGGTGACCGAGCGCGTCGGCGTCATCAAGCGGGTCCGCGATCTCGCGATCGCCTGCGCCAACGCTTTCCTCGAGTCGCGGCGGAAGCTCGGCTTCCCGCTGCTGAGCGACGAGGAACGACAGAAA
>JAMPYE010000029.1 GCA_023700825.1 Thermoanaerobaculia bacterium
TCCGGGGATGCCGTAGCCCGTCGCCTTGTCGGCAAACACGCGCACCGCCGACTGTTCGGCGACGGGCGTCGAGAGCGCCGTCTGGTTGTTCTCGACGCAGAAGATCGCCGGGAGGCGTCGCGCGGCGCAGAGGTTGATCGCCTCGTGCCACTCGCCGAGCGACGAGCCGCCGTCTCCGATGAAGCAGACGGCGACCTGCGAGGTCTGCTGAAGGGAGTAGGCCATGGCGAGCCCCGCTGCCGTGAGCGCGGGCGTCGCGAGAGGCGCCATCGCGGGGAGGATGCCGTGTGCAAAGTCGCCGACGTGGAGATCGCGCCCGTCCATCGGCGGTCCCGCCTTCGCCATCTGGGCGCTCAGGACCATGCGCACCGTCTCCGGAGTCGGCCTCATCGCGAGTGCGGCGCCCAGATCGCGGATCAGGGGAGCGACGAGGTCGCCGGTCCACGAACCGTCCGCGGCGACGTGCTCGTCTCCGCGCCGGAGCCGGATCGCCGCCGCGTAGATCGCCTCCTGACCGAGCGAGCGGAAACCCTTGCCCTGGAATCCCGCGGTGCCGTACCGGACCTCGCCGCCGGTGAAGAAGGCTTTCAGCCGATTGTCGACGGCGCGCGTCAGGATCATGCCGCGGAGGATCTCCCTTCGCTCGTCGGCCGTGAGCGACGCGGAGATCGCCTCGCGGCGGAGGAAGCCGTCGCAATCGCCGGCCACGCCTTCGACGGCCGCGGCCAGGCGCGCGGCCGCGCTCACCCGCGGCGTGGTCTCGAGCGCGTCGAGCGACACGAGCGAGCTGCTTCCCAACTCGTTAGCGAGGCGGGCGCGGAGCGATTCCGCGAGAGGACCGCGCAGCGCATCGATCGCTCTTGCATCGCGTCCCGACAGCTCGTGCCGCGAGAGCACGTCGGCAAGCGACTCGAGCGCGATGCGGAGTGCGAACGGATGGCGCTCGGCGACGAACGCGGCGAAGCGCTCTCCGAGCGTGGTGCGCCTGCGAGGTGCCGGGTCGGTGGATGCTGAGCTCATCGCGGCGGATCGTAGCAGAACCGGGTCGGGCTCTTCTCGCCTACCATAGCTCCATGGTGACCGCCGCCCGCCGCGACACGATCGACGCACGCCACGCCGACGGGATCGTGCGTCCTACGTCGCGGCAGGCCTTCCGGACCGACGTGCTGCCTTCGGCGCTCAAGGCGTTCCGCACGGTGCCGGATCGTCTCGCCGAGGCGATCCTCACGGCGGTCGAGGCGGGGCTCGCTTCCGACGTCGGCGCGGCCGCCGAGCACCTCGGAAGAATCGACCCCGACCGTCGCCGGCGCACGTGGATCCCGGCGCTCGTGCTGTGCCTTACCGGGAAGTTCAAGCGGGCGGAAGAGGTGATCGTTCGAGGACGCGAGCTGTTCGGTGACTCTGCCGACTTTCGCTTCGTCGAAGCGGAAATTCTCTTCGCGCGCCATCTCCGGGCGAAAGGGGAGGCCGCTCTCGCGGAGGCGCTGAATGCCGACCCGAATCACTCGCGGGCCCTGCGTTCGACGCTCGATCACTACCGGGAGGCGGTGGGCGTCGAGGCGAGCCACGAAACGATCGCGTCGGTTGCGACGCGCGCGGGCGCATGGCGAGCGCGCCTGCTCCTCTCCGAGGCGCGATTCTCCGCGGGTGACTTCGAAGAGGCGAGACGTCTCGCGGCCGAGGCGAGCGAGTGCGGGCCCGGGGGGGAGGTCATCGGCCCGCTTTCCGCCGTACTCGCGAGACAGAACGATTCCGCCGGATTGCTCGAGCTCGTGCAGCCGCGGTACGACCCGTCGCGCCACGGACCGCGCTGTGGCGTCAACCTTCTCTTCGCACTGCTCGATCAATCGCGACGCGATGAGGGACAGGTACTGCTCGCGGCCCTCGGCTCGCTCCATCCCGGTGCATTCGAGAAACATCGCGCCTTCTACGCGAGCGCGTTCGCGGCGATCGAGCCCGGCTCGACGAACGATCCGAGAGCGCACGTGGCGCTCCATCGCGCGCTCGCCTCGTACGCACGCCACGAGACGCCCTCGACGCGGCGCGCGATGGTGGGAAAGCTCCTCGCGTCCGTACTGCTGCTTCCGCTGCGCAGGCCCGTGGTCGACGTCCCGATTCTCGACCTCGGGCTGCCGGAGGCGGCCGATCCGTCCATCGAGCCGATCTCGGCGATCGACTCGACGGGGAAGAGCGTGACGCTTGCCTTCACGTCGCCGAAGGCGCTCGCGTCCTGGGACACGCGTCACCGGCATCGAATCTCGCTCGACGCGAGGGAGGTGATGCAGCTGCTCCGCACCATGGGAGGAGGGGCGCTCGTCATCGATGCAGCCGGACCGGCATCGCTGGAACTCTCGCCCGAGCAAGTGGAAGCGATTCTCGAGGCGAAGGAGATCCCCGAGAGTGGCGGAAACGCGCCGTTCGTCGTCGAACCGCTGCGTGAGGACCTTCCCGCGGCTGTTGTCGATGAGGCGGAGCTGCTGACGCGGGGCACGGAGGGAGTACGCGAGGGATTCCTCTTTCAGCTGGTCGCCGAGCGGAGTGGCGCCGCGCCCGCGTTCGCGATCCTGTTCGACGATTCTGCGGACGAACGCGCGAGACGTGAGGCCGTGCTCGAAGCCCAGGACCGGCTCGTATGGGAGAGTGGGCGAAAGCGACGGCGTCTCCAGGTGCTGCCGGTGACTGAAGGGCCGCTGGCCGAGTATCTGCGCGTGTGCGCGGTTCGCGTCGGCTGACGAAGTCTCAGCGGCGGCGAACGTCGAACTCGATGTAGGCCACTTCTTCCGCTCCGCGCTCGTGAACGCCGGCAAGCACAAGTTCGTGCCGGCCGCTTCGGAGTGCCGAGGCAGGAACGCGGACCGTGATCACGGGAGCACCTTTCTGCGCGGTCACCGGGAGGTCGCGCGCCGATGCCACGCTCGTTCCATCCGGAGCGCGAAGCTCCGCGTTGTAATGGGAGAACTCGTCGTCGTCGACGGCAATCTGGAGGTCGACCTCGGAGACGCCTGCCGCCAGATCGAACGTCCGTCCGTCGTCGCCGCTTCGCGCCGTGCCGGTGGTCAGCAGGAACGTCGCAACGGAAGTCGCGGCGACATTGCCGACCGCGGATGGCGAGGGTGCGAGCATCGGTGCGCCCGGCTGACGGGCGGCGAGTGCGGACGAAGTCGACGGAGCCGGCGTCACGGGAGAGTAGATGGAAGGTGTTGCGGAAACGGGGGCGGGAGAGAGGGCCACCGTGGGTGCAGGGGGAGCGTCGTCCGTCGCCGACTTGCGGGACTGGACGAAGATGAGTGCGGTGATTGCGGCCGCCGCGAAACCGGCGGCGATAGATAGTCGGGCGTGGGATGCGAAGCGCATCCGCTCGCTCAGGCTCACGACGTTCGAAGGCTTCGATGCGCGGGGCTTGCGAGCGGCGAGCGTCTTGACGAGCTCGACGCGCCGGCGCCGGCCGGGCGTCGTGTCGAGCGTCTCGTCGAAGATCTTCCGCTCGCTTCGGGGAAGCGTGCCGGCGAGGTACTCCTCGATGATCTCGTCCTCGACAGCTTCGATCCGGCCGAATACCTCGTCGTCGGCCATGGCCTCGACTTCGAGTTGCTGGCGAGTCTCTTCGTCGAGGTCGCCGAGCACGAACCGCCTGATCGTGGAATCTTCAAACTGTTGCATAGACAGCCTTTCCTCGAACCTCTGCCCATGAATGACGAGGACTGACGATCCGTTTCACGGCTTCTCCACCGGAGCTGCGAGACACTCCTCCATACAAGTCTGGAGACGGTCGCGAATCCGGAGGGCGCGGATGCGGAGAGCGGTCGCGGACACACCGAGTTGCTCGGCGAGAGCTCGCCGGGATTCGATCCGGCTCGCCTCTTCGTCGGAGTAGTATCCGAGGATCGTCTCGCGACTCTCCTCGTCGATGCGCTCGAGACAGCGGTCGAGGCATGCGAGGTGCCGTTCTTCGCTCGCCGTCGACGGGGGCGGCGGAGGCGTCGACGACTGGCGCCGCCGCTCGCGTTCCTGCTCTCGAAGGAACTCGAGGAAGACGAGGCGGGCCACGCCGCGTGCGAAGGGCTCGATGTCTCCTTCGACGCGGGCTCCCTCGGCGAGCTTTCGCGCGACGCGGGTCAGCGTCTCGTCGGCGAGATCCTCGGCCGTCCACGCGCCTCGCCATTCGAAGAGCCGGACGATCCTGCGCCGTAGCTGCTGGTATTTCCGGGACGCCGCGCCGATGTCGGGATCGAGCCTCTCGATCAACAACTCGAAGCCACGCTCGACCCGGTCGGTCGACGGCGCGCCGTTCTCTTCAGGTGAGTCGCTGGCTCCCGGTGTCATGCGCGCGCGATTTTAACGCATGGAAGGCAGGTCATAGGCCAAAGGTCAAAGGGCATCGCAGGCAGAAGGGAAATGGCCGCTTGCGAGAGCAGCTCTGGCCCGGACTGAAGCGGAGCGCAAGAACGAGGGGACCACGACTGAAACAGAACAGCTCAGAAGCGAAGCGACGTCATTCGCGGGTCGTTTATTGGCCGGAGAATCCCGGCTTCAGACTCACGCAATATCGATCGATGCGAGATTGCTTCGACGCTCATCCCGTGTTGATGCCTGCTTTGACCTATGACCTCTGGTCTGCCTCATTTCCAATCTCCGTGCAGCGAAAATGCGGCCCAGAAATAGGGTGCACGCCATCGTGCTTCGCGTGCCATGGAGCTCTGCGCGGAGCGGAGGGCGGCGGAGGGGGGGAGGCCATCCTTCAGCATTGCGCTGTAAGTGCGCTTCATGAGCTCGGCCGTCGCGCGATCGTCGACACGCCACAGGCTCGAGATGACGCGCGGCGCGCCTGCGTGCATGAATCCGCGGGTCAGGCCGACGAGGCCCTCGCCGCGGATCTCGCGGCCGAGCGCCGTCTGGCACGCGCTCAGCACGACGAGGTCTGCCTGGAGGTCGAGCGAGTAGATCTCGCGGAGTCGAAGAAAGCCCTCGCGAGGATTGCCCTTCTCGTCGACGAGCGAGAGCACCAGGCCCGACAACTCGGGCTCCCGGCTGTTCACGATGCCGTGGGTCGCGAAGTGAACGATGCGGGCGCCGGCGATCCCGCCCTGGAGAACTCCCTCGCGGTTCGCGGTGAAGTCGACCGCGCGGCGAGATCGCTCCGCGCCGGCGAGCGCGACGATCGCGTCGGCTTCCTGGCGAGAGAATCGGAGCCGTGGAAGCGACGTGAACCCTGCGTCTGCCGCCGAACGGATCAGAGCGGCGTCGCTGCCGAACTCGGAGGCCGGTGGCGCCGGGCGGCTCGTGAGCTGCGCGAGCCTGACGTCGTCGGCCCT
This sequence comes from Thermoanaerobaculia bacterium, assembly GCA_023700825.1. Lineage (GTDB taxonomy): Bacteria > Acidobacteriota > Thermoanaerobaculia > Gp7-AA8 > Gp7-AA8 > JACPDH01. The sequence goes on from JAMPYE010000029.1 coordinate 5,313, forward strand.
GAAAACGGGATCCGCAAAGACCGCCACTTCCGTCGTCGTCGTCCTGTTGCCGCCACGTCGCGACCGAAGCAACGCCATGGAGGATGCCGACGGCATCGAAACAACCTCGCTCTTGACGATCAGCGGAGCTCCCTCAGGATCACCGGGCCGAGGAAGAGCCCCGAACGGGACGTACTGGAGCGCGCCGTCGGCGACGACGACGATACGTTTCGCGTCGAGGGACTTTCCAGCGGGGCCGAAGACAGCCGCGGAAAGAGCTGCCGCCCGAGTCGACCACTCCTCGTCCGCGCGCTCGATTCTCGCGCGTCGTGCTGCGGCGTCCTCACCGGCGCGCGCCTCGTTTCGCGCCGTGACCAGAGAGTAGACGGGTCGCGCGAGGGCCTCCAACGCGGCCCTGCCTGGCAATGCCCAGCTCTGCATGCTGTCGCGGCCGATGGCCCACGCATAGCTGCGATCGGCTCCAAGCGAGAACTCCACGAGCGTCGTGTCGGCATCGAGCAGGCGCTGGATCTCCGGGAGCGCCAGCGTTCGCGGCTCGACGAGCTCGGCGGAGGCGGGGCTTTCGGCCCGGATTCGGGCCAGAATCGACGCGTGCTCCGCGTTTGTCTTCTCGAGATCGAGCTCGGCGCGCTGCAGTTCGGGCTTCTGCTTCGGATCGGCCGCGAATGCCATGCGCTGCCTGTCGAGCTGCGCCATGCGCCGGCGGAGGGCGGCTTCCGCGTTCGCGAGCTCGGGCCGCGCACCGCTCAGCAGGTCGACCGACGCGGCGCCGAGGGCGTCGAGCAGGCTGCGGGCTCGCGCCCGTTCGCTCGCCTCGAGCGCCGCCGCGGCCCAGCCGCGCCCTTCGGCCGCGCGGTCCATCTCCATCAGCAGGTCGACGTAGAACTCGTAGATGCCCGAGACGGTCGACAGATACGACGCGCGGAGCGCATCACTCGCGATCCGCCCGCGCAACGACTCCACGATCGCGAGAGCCTGCTCGACTCGGGCCTTCGAAGCGGCGAGGTCGCCGTCGTTCCTGTCGAGCTTCGCGAGCCCGACCAGGGTATTCGCCTCGGTCGTGCGGTCGAGGGCGTGGCGGCTCAGCTCCAGCGCGCGCCCGAGCGCGGGGGCGGCCTCCGCCGTCCGTCCCGCGTCGACGTACAGGGTTCCGAGATTGCAGAGCGCTTCGCCCTCGGCACGGACCTCGCCGATCTGCTCCCAGAGCGCGACCGCCTGGAGCTCGAGAGCGATCGCCTTGTCGCGTTCGCCTAACTTCGCCTGTGCGCTGGCGGATCCGCCGAGTGAGTAGGCCTGTCCGCGTTTGTCGCCGGTTTCCCTGCGGATTTCGAGCGAGCGAGTGAAGTTCTCCAGCGCCTTCGCGTATTCGTCGGTCGCGAGGTACACGAGGCCGATGGTGTGCAGCGAGTGCGCCTCGCCGCGCCGGTTGCCCTTTGCCCTCCGGACTTCGAGAGCCTGGTTGAAGTAGTCGAGCGCACGGTCGTACTCGCCGAGCCGGCGATAGACGTCGCCAATGTTGTTGAGCGTGCTTGCCCTCGCGAGCGGCTCGTCGAGCGTGGCCTGCACTGCCAGCGACTGGCCGTAGTAGTCGAGGGCGGTCTGCATCTCGTCGATCGACCAGTAGAGGCCGCCGATGTTGTGCAGGAGCCCTGCCTCGCGACTCCGGTTCTTCATCTCTCGCGCCAGCGCGAGCGCGGCGTGGTTCGTCTCCACCGCCTTCTCGTAGTAACCGAGGTAGTGGTGGACGAGCCCGATGCCCTGGAGGGTGAGGAGCTCGCCGTCGCGGTCGCCCGTCTCGCGCCTCGCTCTCAGCGCAGCTTCGTACCAGGCCAGGGCGGCGCGCTTGTCACCCGAGACGTCGCTAGCCCAGCCGAGGCTGTCGAGAATCACTCCCTCGGTCTTTCGGTCGCCCCGTGCGCGAAACAGCGGCAAGGCCTGCTCGTAGAGCGCGATCGCCTGCTGCTGCGATTCGGCGGTGCCCAGCGCGAAGACGCGATCAGCCTCGGCGAGCACGGTCTCCGCGGCGACCCGGCTTCGTTCGTCGTCAGTCGGCGCGCGCATCTCGGCGAGCAGTACCGCGGTGGTGCCTTCACCTTCGCGCACTGAAGCGATCTCGAGCCGGTACGATCCGGCGACGCCCACCAGGGCCTCGAGCGCTTCCGTGTCGGGAGGACGCTTCGCGTTCGCGGAGCGGATGATCGATCCGGCAGCGTCGACCAGGGTGATCGACACGTCGACGGCCTTCTGGTCGGCCTCGATGCGAACGTAGCTGCCGGTGGCGGCCTCGATGAGCCGGACCGCCGGTGGCCCGGGAGCCACGGCGACGGCTGAAGGCTCGCCGACACGCAGGGGAGGCTCGGCGGCCATGGCAACCGAAGCGGAAAGCGCCCCGCAAAACAGGGCGGCGGCGAAATGGAGTGAGGGTCGGTTCATGCGGGGTCCGTCGGAAGCGAGATTGTCACACAAACACGAGCCAGGACGAACGGCCCGGGCGAAACGTTTCGCGAACTTGAGCCACTAAAGGATGAGTTCAGGACCAGCGATGCTCGAGGCAACCCACGTGACTCTGACGGCGGGCGCCGTTGGCGCAGTTCTGACGGCACTGTCGTTCCTATTCCGTACCGACCGCACCGTGGATTCGGCGCGGCGCTGGGCATTGTGCTGGGTGCTTCTCTCGGCGTCGTCGTTCGCAGCGCTTCTCGCGATCTGGGGAAGTATGGCGATCATGGGCACGCCCCTCGTGCTCGCGCTGTTTGCGGCGCATCTCGCGCTTCTCGCTCTCGGTTACTGGGAGACGGCGGGAGGCAACGTGGCGCCGCGGGGCGGCGAAGTCGCGCTGGTCCTCGGATTCGTGCTCGGCGGCGCGGCCGGAATCGCGGGGATCGACGATCCGCTGCGGCTGGGCGGTGCCGTGGCGGCGGTCTCGGGCGCGCTGGTTTTCGCAGGGGCGCTGCTCGTCGCCTGGAGGAGTCGAGAGAGTCTGTCGCAGGGGATGATCACGTTCTCGGTTCTCTCGGCGATTTCGGCGCTTCCGCCGTTCGCCGTCGGGCTCGCGTTATTCGGCGGTGCTCCGAGCCTGACCGCTCTCCAGTTTCTCGCGCTCCTCGTGTCGCTCCCGACGTTCGGCTGCGCGTTCGTCGTGCTCCTGATGGAGGACTCCCGCCTCGCGGCCGCGTCGACCGCGGCGGAGCACGAGAGGCTTGCGTACCACGACCCGCTCACCGGGCTGCCGAACCGGATGCTCCTGGAGGACCGGCTCCGGCAGGTGCTCGCTGTGCGAGACCGGGAAGGCTCGTCATGCGCGCTGCTCTTCGTCGATCTCGATCACTTCAAAGAGATCAACGACTCGCTCGGCCATGCGGCAGGCGACGAGCTCCTTCGTGAGGTTGCCGCGCGGATCAACTCGGTGCTGCGACTCAGCGACACGCTCGCGCGTTTCGGAGGCGACGAGTTCGTCGTGCTCGTGCCTCGCGTCACGTCCGCAGAAGATGCAATGACGGTCGCGTCGAAGCTCATCGAGGCGGTTCGCCGCCCGCTTCGGCTCGCGGGAAGCGACCTGCTGGTGACGGCGAGCGTCGGTATCGCGATCTCGCCCGAGCACGGCGCCGACGGCGAGACTCTCGTCAGGAGCGCCGACGCCGCGATGTATCGGGCGAAGCGGCAAGGGCGGAACGACTTCCAGGTGTTCACCCCCGCGATGAGCGCGCCGGCGAAAGCGAGGCCCGACCTCGAGGCTCGCCTCCTTCACGGCATCGAGAACGGGGAGCTCGTGCTGCACTACCAGCCCGTGGTGGGGCTCCGGTCGATGAGGCTTGTCGCAATCGAAGCGCTCGTCCGATGGAATCATCCGCAGATGGGGATGCTGCTGCCGGCGAATTTCGTCGGCGTCGCGGAGCGCTGCGGCCTGATCGAGCCGATGGGCAGGTGGGTGATCGACCGCGCGCTCTCCGATATCGGGCGGCTGCAGGCCGCGTTCGGCGACGAGCTGGTCATGTCGATCAACGTGTCGATCGGCCAGGTGACTTCCGCGGGCTTCCCCGACGAGATCGAGGGCGCACTCGCGCGCGCCGGCGTGCCGGCGAGTCGTCTCGCGCTGGAGTTAGGCGAAGCCGACGCGGCGCGGGAGCTCGACGCGGTCGGAGATGCGCTGGCGCGGCTTCGCGAGCTCGGCGTATCTCTCGTCGTCGACGACTTCGGCTCGGGCCTCTCTTCGGTGACGCGACTTGCCCGGATGCCGTTCGAGATCGTGAAGCTCGACCGATCGCTCGTTGCGGGGATCAGCGCCCGTGGCGGCGAAGATCTCGCACGCGCCGTCATCGAGCTGGCGCACGCTCTCGGCAAGTCGGTGACGGCACAGGGAGTCGAAACCGAATCGCAATTGACGTGGCTCGCCGCGCTGGGCTGCGACCGGCTCCAGGGGCACCTGATCGGCCACGCGCTCCCGGTCGGCGAGCTGATCCGGGAACGGTCCGAAGCATACGCAACCGGCAGAATCCGGCGCGAGCTCACGCGGAAGGCCGGCTACGTCGACCTCGGGCAGGCGCTCACGGTTCGGAAGATCGTCGCGAGCACCGACGGATCGGCGAACTGAGCCGAGTCGTCCCGCCTACGAGCAGCGCTCCATCAGCGCGCGCAGACGCGGGAGGGCGTCGTCGATCTGCTCGAGCGAGACCGCGCCGACCGAGAGCCGCATCCACCCGTCGTCACGAAAGCGGCCGAAGGCCTGGAATGGAACGACGGCGAAGCCGGCTTCCTCGAGCAGCAGGTGTCGGATCGCGTCGTTCGTGGTGAACGTCGCGCCGTCGATCGACTTCCCGATCAGGTCGAAGCGCGCGGAGAGGTAGATCGCTCCCTGCGGCGAAATGGCGTCGCAGGGAAGTCCGTCCGTTTTCATCGCGATCAGGCCGTCGTAGAGACGCTCCAACCGCGCACGGACCGCGGGGATCATCTGCGCGTGGTACTCGCGCACCGCGTCGCTGTTTTCGATCAGCTGCGCCGTGCCGAGCTGCTCGGCGCGAGGCGCCCATGCGCCCACGTGACCGAGGATGTCCTTCATCCGTGCGGCGACCAGGGGCGGGGCCACCGTCCATCCGACCCGGAGCCCGGTCGCGGCGAACGACTTCGAGATGCCGTCGACGAAGATCGTCCATCCCGCGGACTCCGGGACGAGCTCGGGCGGCGTGTGATGGTGCGCGCCGCCGAAGGTGAGCGCCCAGTAGACCTGGTCCCAGAGCAGGTAAAGCGTCCGCTCACCCGCCGCAGTCCGGCGACGGTTTTCCTCGGCGACCAGCTCTACGATCTCGCGGAGCTGTTCCTTGCCGAGCACCGTCCCGGTCGGGTTGAGCGGGCTGTTGAGCGCGAGCATGCGTGCCGTGCGGATGTGAGGGCGCAGCTGCGCGGCGGTCGGGAGAAAGTTGGTGGCGGGACCGGTCTCGACCTCGACCTTCGTTGCCCCGACGAGATGGCAGTAGTGATTGTTGTTCCATGAGGGAAGCGGGTAGAGCACCTCGTCACCCGGGTCGACGACGGCACGATACGCGGCATAGATGATCGGCCGTGCACCGCTCGCGACGACGACCGTCTCGATCGGGTAGATCAGGCCGAGCTCCCGCTCGTACTGGTCGACGACGGCGCGACGCAGTTCCAGCATCCCGTCGGAAGGAGGATAGTTGGTCTGACCGGCGCGGAGCGCCTCCACGATCGCCGTCTCCAGCGTTTCGGGAATCCGGAACTCCTTCGGTGCGAAGTCGCCGACAGTCAGGTTGCAGATCGTCTTTCCGGCCGCCATCATCCCGCGGATCTCGCCGGCAATCTTTAGAATCTCCGAGCCGATGAGGCCCATCGCGCAGGTGGAGAGACCGAGCTTCTCCGCGGACGCAGCATCGCCTGCCGAAGGGAAGAATTCCTGGGCACGGACCGCAGTCGTAGTCGTCATGAAGGCGAGAGAATACACCAGGCGAAACGCAGGCCATAGGCCAAATGCAGGGTGAGGAAGGAGGGCCGACGAGGGGCCGGTCAGGCCGGGCGGGGCTGGCACCAGCGATCCGCTACACGGTCAACACACTGATTCTCGGAACGTTCTTTTCCGGGTCGTGGCTGAAGCCGGCGACACGGAGGACGTACTCGCCCGGGACTGCGAGATCGAGCTCGCGGACGAGGCGACGCGAGAGTGCGTCGGCAGCGTCGAGATCGGCCGCCTCCACGTGAATCGGCTCGACGCCCCAGTAGAGGTTCATTCGCCGCGCGGCCCGGGCTTCCGTCGTGAGTGCAACAAGCGGTGCGGCCGGCCGCGCCGAGGCGACGAATCGCGCGGTCGTGCCTGTTCTCGAAATGACGAAGATCGATCGCACGCGCAGGTCGCGAGAGAGTTGCGCCGTCGCGCGTCCGACCGCGTCGGGAAGCGCGATCGGCGGGGGAGGCAGATCGTGGTCGGCGATGCTCGAGAATGCGCCCTGGCTCCACAGATACGCCTCGGCGCGTCTGGCCACGCGGTCCATCGTCTCCACCGCCTTGACTGGATACGCGCCCGCCGCGGTCTCGGCAGAGAGCATCACGGCGTCGGTGCCTTGCGTCACGGCGTTGGCGACGTCGGAAACCTCGGCGCGGGTGGGCCGCGAGTTCGTGATCATCGACTCGAGCATCTGCGTTGCGACGATGACCGGCTTGCCTTTCAATCGCCCGAGGTCGATCAGCTGCGACTGCGTGATCGGGACGCTCTCGGGCGGGAGCTCGACGCCGAGGTCGCCGCGGGCGACCATGATCCCGTCGGCGGCGTCGAGGATCGCGTCGATGTTGTCCAGAGCTTCGGGCTTCTCGATCTTCGCGATGATCGAAACGTCGGCGTTGCGGCTCGTGACCAGCTCGCGGAGCGAGAGGACGTCGGCAGCGGTGCGCACGAACGAGAGCGCGATGAAGTCGACGCCAAGCTCGAGCGCGAAGACCGCGTCGTCGCGGTCCTTCTCCGTGAGCGACGGTGCGGAGACGTTCGCGCCGGGGAGGTTGATCCCCTTGCGGTCCTTCAGCGTGCCGCCGTCGACCACGGTGCATTCGATCTCCGTGCCGTCCACTCGCTCGACACGCAGTTCGAGATTGCCGTCGTCGAGCAGGATGCGATTGCCGCGGGTCACGTCGGACGCGAGCGCTGCGTATTGCGACGGGATGAGCCCCGGGCCGCCGATGACGTCGCGCGTGGTGACCGTGACGCGCTGATCGCGCTTCAGCTCGATGCTTCCACCGTCGAACTTCCCGCAGCGGATCTTCGGGCCGCACAGGTCGGCGAGGATCGCGACCGGCTTGTCACGATGCCCCGCGGCGGCGCGGATGCTCTCGTACGCCCCGCGATGGCCGTCGTGCGTCCCGTGCGACATGTTGAGACGGAAGACGTTCACCCCCGCGTCGATGAGTTGACCGAGCAGGTCGAGGCTCGACGAGGCGGGACCGACCGTGGCGACGATCTTCGTTCTCCGTCGCTTGAGAAGGCTCGGCTGTGCGGCGATGGGCATTTCGTTCTCCGGTTGTGAAGTCGTGGAGCGATTCTAGTCGACTCCTCGCACGAAGTGCCTGGGGCAGAGCCCCCAAATAGAGCATTTCGGGCTGATACCGGCGCCAGGAAAATCACTCTGCAGCTTTGACTCCTCGGTCGTCGCCGAGCTCCATGTGAACCGACAGGAAGCCTGCGAGATCCTTGAGAGTGATGAGGCCGAGCAGCCGCCCCGCGTCGACGACGAGAAGGCGCGAGCGGCCCGACGCCGACATTCGTCCGAGCACCTTCATCGCGTCGGCGTCGGGCTCGACGGTGTTCTCGTCCGAGCAGGGCTCCGCGATCGAGCCGGTCGTCTGACGGTTCCACTCCTCGCGGGGAAGATCGCGGATGGCGCGCGTCGTCACGCAGCCGACGAGTCGCTCACCGTCGAGCACCGGGAACATCTTGTGGTGGTAACGATAGACGTACTCCTCGATGAGCTCGGAGACAGCGATCGAACGCTGCACGGTGACCGGCTCGGTCGTCATGAAGCGGCTGATGGGCACGCCCTCCAGAAACTGCTTGAGAAGCTGTTGTTGCCAGGTCGACTGCGCCACGCTCCGAATGAACATGCCGATCAGGAACCACCAGAGCCCGGAGATGAAGTTGCCGGTCACCAGCGCGAAGACTCCGAGCCCGATGAGCACCATGCCGAAGGCCGAGCCGGCATCGGAGGCCGTCTTCGTCGCGGAGCGCGGATCGCCGCGCCACATCCAGAGCAGGGCCCGAAGGATCCGGCCTCCGTCCATCGGAAACGCGGGCACGAGATTGAAGGCGAACAGCAGCGCATTGACCCAGAAGAGATACTGGAAGACCGAGACGACCTGCGCGCTCCAGCCGAGCCAGACGCCGCCATAGGCGAGCACGAGAAAGATGGCCGAGATCAGCAGGCTCGCCGCAGGCCCCGCGGCAGCCATGAGCAGTTCGGTGCGCGGGCTCTTCGGCTCCTCGTGCATCTCCGCGACGCCGCCGAAGATGAAGAGCGTGATCCCCTTGATCGGTATGCCGAATCGCCGCGCGACCATCGCGTGAGCGAACTCGTGAAGAACGATCGAGAGGAACAGCGCGAGCGTCCCGGCCAGCCCCATCGCGAGATAGGTGTCCGCGCTGAGCCCGGGGTGCATCGAAGGGAAAACCTTCACCGAGAGCGACCACGCGATGAGCACGACGATGAAGATCCACGTCGCGTCCGCGCGGACCGCGAACCCGAAGAGCCGGAAGAGCGTGATGGTGCGGCCGAGCATCAGGCGAGTTGTAGCACGACCGGATGAAAGTGATTTCGGATTTCAGATTGCGGATTTCGGATTTGAAAGGCGCGCACGACGGAAAGCCGGGACTCTTGCGCAGTCTGGGCCAAGTCGACCGAGCTAGAGGCCACCAGTCGGGTGCATAGTCCTTCCGGACAACCCTCTGCCTCTCGATCCCGAAATCCGCAATCTACCCGGCCCTCAGGGATCGGCAAAGCTCACCGTATCCGACCCATGCCCGCTGTAGGTCTTCTCCCTGCGGGTGAAGCTGTCGCGGACGGTGATCGCGTAGTCGAGATCGGTGAGGCCGCCCCAGAAGACCCACCAGCGTCCGTTCACGCTGCGGCCGTCGATCAGTTTCACGAAGACTTCCGGGTTGTCGGCGTTGCCGGTTGCTCCGGGGAAGCTGAAGATGCCGTACAGCTCGTTCTGCCGCCTCGGTGCAGCCACGAACGTCGAGCCGGTCCTCGGGTCGGTCGCTCGCACACGAAACGAGAACCGGCCGCGAAGGCAGAGCGTCGTGTCATCGGGAACGCAGAAATTCTCTCGATCGGCGAGCAGGCAGGTGAGGGCGATTCGGTAGCTGCCTTCCGCACCAGCGGGCTGGCCGACGACGCGGAAGAAATAGGGTCCCGGCTCGAGGACGCGGGTGATCTGCGCGTTCGGAGTTCCGCCGACTCCGTCGTTCGACTCGATCAGCTCCGAATTGCCGTCGAAAAGGTCGAGCCGCGGATCAAAAACGTCCGACGACGCGGTCACTGTGACCAGAGTCGTCTGCGCGAATACCTGGACCCTCCAGACCGAGGCCCACTCGCCGCACGTCGTCATGCAGCCACCCGCGGGCAGCTGCGCGTCGATTCGATTCCCGCACTGCAGCTGCTGCCGCGCGCACGAGAAGAGGTCCGAGCCGATCACTCCCTGCCCCTGCGATACTGCGGGCAACGCGACGGAAACCAGCACGACCGTGAAAAGAGTGCGAATCATCGAGCACCTCCCTGGGGCTGGCGACGCGAAACGGCAGGCGAGCCGTAGATTGTAAGGCGATTGGCTGGGGAGGGAGGATTCGAACCTCCGAGTGGCGGCTCCAAAGGCCGCTGCCTTACCACTTGGCGACTCCCCAACGAAATCACCGGATTCTGGGAAACCAGTGACACAGGACTTACATTCTCCCTGTCACCCAAGCGTAGATTGTCGCATGAAGCACCCCGCCGGAGTCTGGCGGGCGGTGGAGGCGGTGCGGTGCGAGGGAGCGAAAGCGGTGCGATCCACCGGGATGCGGCGACAGGATGGCGAGGACGTCCCTTCCGATGTTGCGTTCCTGTTGCGATTGGTGCGCGGCTCCTTGCCAAGCGGACGGGGCTGGTATCGAATAGCCGGGCTTTTCACCACCGATACAACTTACCGATTCGAGGAGATTGAACGATGAGACAGCACGCAATCGCTGCCGCACTGGCGCTCGCCATTTCCGTACCGGCACTCGCGCAGGTCACCCTGCCGCGTCCCAGCCCGAACGCCACCGTCAAGCAGCTGGTCGGCGTCGGCGAGGTCACCGTAAGCTACAGCCGTCCCGGAGTGAAGGATCGCAAGATCTGGGGCGAGCTGGTTCCGTACGACAAGGTCTGGCGCACGGGTGCCAACGAAGCGACGATCGTCACGTTCTCGCAGGACGTGAAGGTCAACGGGTCGGAGCTGAAGGCCGGCTCCTACAGCCTCCACACGATCCCGACGACCGGCGACTGGACCGTGATCTTCAACTCGGCCGCGGATCCGAAGGCCTTCTACAGCTACGACGAGACGAAGAACGTCCTCAAAGTGACGGCGAAACCGATGGAGCACGCCATGACCGAGCGCCTGACCTTCTCGTTCCCGAAAGTCGAGGACAGCGGGGCGAGCCTCGTGATGGCGTGGGAGAAGCTTGCGATCGAGCTGAAGATCGAGGTCGACACGCAGGCGGCCGTCATGGCGCAGGCGAAGACGATGCTCGAGGACTGGCGTCCCGCCTTCCAGGCCGCAAACTACGCCTGGGAGAAGGGTGCAAAAGCCGACGCGATGAAGTGGATCGACCAGTCGGTCGCCGCGAAGGAAAGCCTCGCGAACCTGACGCTCAAGTCGCGCATGCTCGCCGACGCCGGCAAGACCAAGGAAGCGATCGCCACGGTCGAGAAGGCGATCACGGTCGGCAAGGCCGCGAACGCCAACACTGCGAACGCCGAGAAGCTCCTCGCCGAGTGGAAGGCGGCGGCGACAAAGGGCGGCAAGAAGAAGTAGGCGTTTGTAAGTCCGAATTGAGAACTGAGAATTGAGAGAAGGAGGCGGCGCGAGCGTCGCCTCCTTCACCCGGAATCGCGAGACGCACCCTTCGGGGTGCGTCTTCTTTTTGAGCAGGCCCGGGGACTGCGCTGCAGAAACTGAGAATTGGGAATCGAGAATCGAGAGCTGGAGGGGGCATGGTTGGTCCCCGTAGGAGCGATCCGCCGGGTCGCCCGTTCGGTCATCGCGTCGGAAAAGAAACGGGCGACGCAGCGCGCCGCCCCCACGACATCCGTGCCGA
>JAMPYE010000548.1 GCA_023700825.1 Thermoanaerobaculia bacterium
AGCTTCCGCCCTTACTCGCCGGAGCGACGCTCCGGCATGAGCTGCATTAACGAGCACCAGAAGCGGAAGCTGCGCTTCCGCGAGGGAGGGCGAAAGCTGCGCTTTCGCACTCCACATGGGGCGCCGCTCGTCGTACGATCTTCGCCATGAATCCGCTCACGCACGAATTCTTCTTCGAGGCCTTCAATCGCCTCGAGCGCCATGTCGAGGCTCGCTACGGCATTCCAGTCGTGCTGACCGACGTGCCGAGCCCGTTCACCGGCGATCTCGACGGCGAGGAAATTCGCGTCGACTTCGAGAACGACCCGGAGGAGGCGCTCTTCATCCTGGTTCACCTTTTCGGACACACCGTGCAATGGAACGTCTCGGAGCGGTCGCGGGAGATCGGGCGCCAGGCGATCAGCAATCCGAGCGAGGAGCTTCTCGCCGAGCTGGCGTCGTACGAGCGTGACGCGGCGCGCTACTCGATGGCCCTCCTGCACGACGCGCGGGTGGAAGGCCTCGACCAGTGGCTCTCGGAGTTCAGCGCCTGCGACGTCGCCTACCTCCTCCATTTCTATCGCACCGGAGAGAAGCGCCCGTTCCGTTCGTTCTGGCGCAAAGGCGCACCGACTCTCGACCCGCTCCCCCTTCCGGAGTTTCACCCGACGAAGTGGTGGTCGAGGTGGGAGGGGGTAGTGATCTGAGGGAGTTGGGGGAGTTGTTAGTTGTTAGTTGTTAGTTGTTAGTTGTTAGTTGTTAGTTGTTAGTTGTTAGTTGTCAGTTGTCAGTTGTCAGACAGCCAGCGTTAGGCGTGCGATTTCCGCTTCGAGGCGGAGACGGGCGAGCGCCGACACGAATTGCCCGCTAATCCGGCAGTCGTGCGGCGCCGCAGCCTGTCTAACAACTAAAAACTAACGACTAACAACTTCTTCTAGTCCAAACGAAACTCGAACCGCGCCACGTCTTCGGAGACGATCACGACGTCGCCGCGGTCGAGGCGCCGCTCGGTGATCCTGCCGGCGGTGACGTCGTTGACGTACGTTCCGTTGGTCGAACCCTGGTCGATCACCCAGACCTCGCCGCCGCGCACGCCGACCCAGCAGTGCTTCTTCGAGACGCGGGGATCGCTGATGACGAGCTGCGCGAGCGTGTGATCGCGGCCGATGACGAAGCCCGTTTCGTCGATCGGGACCTCGCGGCCTTCGAGGACACCTCGCACGCCGACGAACCTGCCGTAGTAGCCGGGTCGCGGCTGCGCGAGAGTCGCAGGCATGTACTCCGACGGATCCATCGCCACGGTGTGCCCGGCGGCCGGCTCGAAGACAGGCGGCGGGGCGGCGGGCGGCATCGGTGGCGGCGGTGGCGCCATTGCCGGTGCTGCGACAGGCGGCGGTGGCGGTGGCGGCATCGCCGCCGGAGCCGGCATCGCGGGAGCGGGTGGCGGAGGCGCGGAGGCGCGCGGCGGAGGAGGAGTCGGCGGCGCGTCCTGTCCACGGCGCGGAGGCGGCGCGGGCGGCCTTCCGGGACCGCGCGACGGCGCCTTCGGAGCGGCAGCCTGCGCACCGCCCTTCTTTCCCTTGCGCGCGATCAGCATGACCGCGGCGACGACCATCATCAGAAACCCGACGACCAGGAGGCCGCCGGCAACGATCGGAATGAATTCCATCGCTCTATTATCCCTCAGCCGGCGCTCGCGCCGCTGTTCGTTTCGTAGAGGGTCGCGATGAGCTCCTTGTACTTCTCCATCACGACCCTGCGCTTGATCTTCATCGTCGGCGTGAGCTCGCCGCCTTCGACGGTGAATTCGGCCGGCACGACCGCGAACTTCTTGACCATCTCGTTTCGCGCGAGCGACTTGTTCACGACGTCGACCTGAGACTCCAGGTACGACAGGAAGCGCGGGCAGGTTGCCGCGCTCCGCGCGTCGCGCGCCGGGCTGCCCACCGCCTCCGCCACGTGCACGAGCCTCTCGGGGTCGAGCGTGAGCAGCGCCACGAGGTAGGCCCTCCGATCGCCGACGACCACCGCCTGGCCGACGCCGGGCAGGGCGCGAAGCTGCTTTTCGATGTTCTGCGGCGAGACGTTGTGCCCTCCGGCCGTGATGATGATGTCCTTTTTCCGGTCGGTGATCCGGACGAAGCCGTCGGCGTCGATCGTCCCGATGTCGCCCGAGTGCAGCCATCCGTCCGCGTCGAGCGTCTCGCGCGTCGCTTCCTCGTTCTTGTAGTAGCCGAGGAAGACGTGCGGGCCCCGCATCAGAACTTCACCGTCGTCCGCGATGCGCAGCTCCGTGCCCGGCGCCGGCTTGCCGACGCTCCCCGTGCGGTGGGTTCCGTGCATCTGCACCGTGCTCGGGCCGGTGCACTCGCTCATGCCGTACACCTCGTAGATCGGGATACCGAGCGAGAGGAAGTACTCGAGCGTCGAGAGAGAGATCGGAGCGGCCGAGGTGACGCAGATGCGCGCCTGATCGAGGCCGAGCTTCTCACGCACTTTCGAAAAGACGACCTTCTTCGCGAGCCCGTAAGTCAGCGGCAACCGCTCGCCGCGCTGAATTGCGTACCCGCCCGCGAGCCCGACTCGCTTGGCCCACGCAGCGATCTTCTTCCGCAGCGGGGGCGCCTGCTCGCCGAACTGCCTCATCTTCGCCTCGATCTTCTCCCAGACACGCGGCACTGCGAGGAAGACCGTGGGCCGGACCTCGCGCAGATTCTCGCCGAGCTGCTCGAGGCTCTCGGCAAACCAGCTCGACGCTCCCGTGCGCAGCGGGGAGTAAAGGCTCACGACCTGCTCGGCGACGTGGCTGAGCGGCAGGTAGCTCACGACTCGATCGTCGGGGCCGACTCCCAGCACCTGCGCGATCGCCTCGGCGGTCCAGGTAACGTTCTGGTGGCTGATCATCACTGCCTTCGGCGGGCCGGTCGTCCCCGAGGTGTAGATCAGCGTGCAGAGATCGTCCGGCTTCTGCCGCGCGATGCGCGCGTCGAGCTCCGACTCCGGCACCTCCCGCCCGAAGCGGAGGAGGTCGTTCCACGAATGAACCCCGCTCTCCTTGCTCTCGCCGCTCATCAGCACGATGGCGTGCAGCTCGGGGAGATCCTTGCGGACCTCGAGGAACTTCTCGAGCTGGAAGTCGTTCTCGACGACGACCACGCCGGCTTCGGCGTGGTGGGCGATGTAATGGCACTGCTCGGGAGAGTTCGTCGTGTAGATGCCCGCGGGAAAGCCCCCCGCGTGGATTGCGGCAAGGCAGGAGATGAACCACTCGGGACGGTTGTAGCCGAGGATCGCGACGCCTTTGCCGGGCGCGAGACCGAGCCGGATCATGCCGCGGGCCGCCAGTCGGACGTTCTCACGGTAGCCTGCCCAGTCGACCGTCGACCAGGCGTCGTCGCTCTTGTAGCGGAGCGCCGGCCGCGATCCGTGACGGCGCACGGTTTCGTCGA
>JAMPYE010000549.1 GCA_023700825.1 Thermoanaerobaculia bacterium
AAGGCGAAAGAGACCGGGCCCAGGCAACGGAGTTGGTTTCCGCGGTGGACGTGCCGTTGCCAAAGGGAAGCGGAGCACGACTAACATCGACTGAGAAAGGTGTCGTCATCTCCGCGATCTTTCTTCGCCTTGCTCCCTTCGCCCGTCGTCTTGCGTCACTCGACGCGACGTTCCGGCATGAGGAGCTCGCGTTGACCGCCCCGGAAGGCGCCTCTATAATCGCGCCGGACTGAACGGTCAGGGCGCATCCTCCAGACCGTGATCGGCTGAACCACCGCCCCGTTCCTTCTTGTCGATGGCAAGCATCCTTCACCGGTTCCGGGGCCCCGCGGCCGCTCAGGCCGGTTCTCGCCTCCTGCTCGCTGCACACCTGTCTCTCCTCGTTCTCGGAGCGCTCTCGACCTCCTGCAAGTCCGAATCGCCTACGGCTTCCGTTCCGCTCCGGCCTGCCCGTGAGAGCGGCTCCGTCTCCACGGTCGAAGGCAAGGATCGCCTCCTGCGCGACGTGCGTCGATCGAGTTCCAACGGGCAATGGGAGTGGGTGCTCGCCGCTCCATTCGAGAAGGGGCGCCTCCGGTTCGAGTGGTCGGCCATCGTCCCCGCTCCGGCCTTGGCCGCCACGCCGGCGACGACGCACCGGCTCACCGTGGAGTTGCTTTCCGCGAAGGGCGAATCGGTCCGGACGCTCGGAGCCTCGAAGCCGCAGGGAGCGTCGCCCGCGTCTCAGGCGCCCGCGTTCTCGCTCGCTGATTTCGAAGCCGGCCCGTTCGAGGCCGGCTCGCGCCTGCGGTTTCGGCTCGATCCTCCGGCCGAGTTGCTCCTCGCCGACCTCCGGATCGTTCCGGCAGGCCGAGCGGCGGCCCCCGTCATCGTCATCGTGTTCGACACCGTTCGCGCCGACGCCGTCGGTTTTGGCGGGGCACCCGATCCGTCGACGCCTAACGTCGACGCCATCGTTCGTGACGGGTGGACGTCTTCGCGCGCCTACGCCGCGGCCTCCTGGACCATTCCGTCCGTCGCGTCACTCCTGACGGGTCGCGTTCCTGCCACCCACGAAGACACGATGGGCGTACCGCTCGGGATCGTTCCCGAGATCAGGACTCTCTCCGAGGATTTTCGAGACGCCGGCTGGGCGACGGCCGCGTTCGTCGCGAATCCGACGCTGCACTCCGGCATCGGCTTCTCGAAGGGTTTCGATACCTTCTTCGTCACCCCGTACGAGTATCCGTCGATCACCCTCCCGGCTCCCGCGACGATGCAGCACGTGATTCCCTGGATCGCCGCGCACGAGGGAGAGCCCTTCTTTCTCTGGGTTCATCTCATGGACCCTCACGACCCCTACACTCCACCCGACCGCGCTCGCGGTGTCACGCCGTTCGACCCCGCCTACTCCGGATCGATCGTCGGGGACGAGGTGAACCACCTGCTTCTCGGCGATCTCCCCAAGCCGCCGCAACGCGACATCCGGCATCTCACCGCGCTCTACCACGACGAAATTCGTTATGCGGACCAGGAGATCGGGAAGCTCTGGAAGGCCCTTCCGGAGGACCTCCGCCGCCGGGCGACCATCATCTTCACTTCGGATCACGGCGAGGAGATGGGTGATCACGGAAGCTGGAAGCACGGCCCGACACTCTGGGACGAGGTCATCCGGGTTCCGCTGGCGATCCGGCCTGGCGAAGGCCGGCCTAACGTTTCCCTCGGGGAGAATGTCCCGGTGTCACTGCTCGACATACTCCCGACGGTCGCGAACCTGGCGGGCATTCCAGGGAGCGAGCGTCCGCTCGACGGGCGAAGCCTGCTCGATCCGGATGCCGCCGCCCGCAAGGCCCTTCCCGCGATCACGATGATGACGGGCGGACCAACTCGCGCCGCCGTCGTCCGCGGCGACTCGAAACTCATCTTCTTCGATCGGGAGAACCGCACGAGCTCTCCCGATCCCACCAAGGATCCCGACGGCGCCAAGCTCGCCCGCAGGCTTCCGTCACTTCTCCCCGCTCTGGGGAGCTTCGATCTCGCCGCCGACCCTCGCGAACTGGAGTTGCGTCCGGTCAATCCGGCCACGTTCGGTGACGACTGGCGTTCCATCGAAGTGGGCATCGCCCACACGCGGGCGGGCATCGAGGTCCGGGTGATGTCTCCCCGCGGCGGTGGCCGGATCGAGCTCGCCTTCGATGGCGTGGCGAAGCAGGGCTCGCTCGAGCCGTTCGCGCTCGAAGAGAAAGACAGCCTCGAGCTCTCCGGCGACGCGCTCGTTCTGGCAGGCGAAGTCGCGGGCGACGCGGACGGCTTTCTCCTTCGAGCCGGGGCAACGCCCGGCACCGGCCCGCTCGGCGTGACTCTGCGAAACGCGGGAGGCTGTGTCGAGCTCGTCACGACGGACCGCGTCAGGCTGACGCCGGGAGCTCGCGTTCCCGTCGAGTCGACGAAACTACCTCCCTCGATTCCGCGGTTCGAGACCCGCGACGAAGCTTGCGCAGGCGTCTACATCTGGCGGGCCGCAGGAGCCAGGACGGCGCGAACGCCCGCACAGATCGACGAGGAGCGGAAGAAGCTCCACGCGCTCGGATACGTTCACTGAGAACGGATTCGACAGGAACGACTGCGCGAGGAGCCTGGCGTCAGAGACGCCCCTTGATCGCGCGGAGAACCGAACCGGTGAGCGGGACCATCTCCGCGAGAGCGCCCGAGCCGTCCCAGTAGTCACGGTGATACGAGATCTGGCCGTCGGGAGTGAATCGCAGGTGGGAAATCCCCGGCGCCCTGATCGTCATCGAGCGGTAGTGGATCGTGTAGGTCATGATCCATCGGACGTAGACGCCGTCGTCCGTGCGCGTGATCTGCTCGATCTCCACGTCAATCGATCGGGTCGCCTCGGCCGAACGTGCAAAGTAGCTCGCGATCGCGGGTGCGCCCTTCAGCTCGACGAATCCGTCGTTGAAATAGGCGTCGTTCGAGTAGAGCGCGGCGGAGTTGCCCGCGACCGCCTCCGGGCTGAAGTTGGCGAAGAGCTCGCGGAACTGCTCGAGCGACCTGTCGATGGTTTCTGGCGGACCGCTCATCGCGGCCTTGCCTTCGCCCTCGGTCTTCGCGAGCGCATCCTTGCCGCTGCCGACCATGTCGATGCGCCGCCCCGTCGAGCACGCCGCCGTCGCGACGACGAGCGCCGCGACCGATGCGATGCCCGCGCCGAGGATGACGAGCTTCGTCGTTGGACTCCAACCATTGCTTCTCTTGTTCATAGCGTCTCCGTTTCTCGATGCCTCATGTGGCGCAGGCACTCCTGCCTGCGCGTCGCCGAAGGCGACCTCGTGGCGGCACATTCCGAAGTGCCGCTCATCAAAGCTGTCGACCAGAGAGCCGGACATCGGAATGTCCGACTACGAGCGGCGCTTCGCGCCGCGGGCCGGC
>JAMPYE010000550.1 GCA_023700825.1 Thermoanaerobaculia bacterium
AACGCTGGAACCCAATGCAGAGCGGGCCCGCAGTCGCCTCCGCTCCGCCGCCGTGATGTTCTACCTCATGGCGGTCCTGCAGCTGATGGCCCTGCTCACGGCAGTCCGACCGCCGGTCGGAAACATGGATGCGGCTCCCCCGCCGCCGCCCGCAGTTCAGACAGCAATCTTCGCCGGCTATTTCACGACCATCCTCGTCTGCACCGCGATCGGTTTCTTCCTCGAAAAGCGGAAGAGCTGGGTTCGCCCGGCGGCGTACATTGTCGGTGGCCTCTTCGCGCTCACGATTCCGCTCGTATTCTTCGGCGTGTTCGGAATCATGTGGCTGATCACCGGCATCCTCGGCGTGATGGCCGTCGGATCGCTGGCGATCGCCTCCGCGCTCGAGAAGGTCGAGGACGGGGCG
The DNA here is from genome assembly GCA_023700825.1 of Thermoanaerobaculia bacterium. GTDB lineage: Bacteria > Acidobacteriota > Thermoanaerobaculia > Gp7-AA8 > Gp7-AA8 > JACPDH01. Next base: position 407 of record JAMPYE010000550.1, read on the forward strand.
TAGCGATTTCGGACTGCGGATTTCGGATTTGAAAGGCGCGCGGCTCGCGCAGGTTGTGCGTCCTTGCGCGGCTGGAGGCACCCCGATTTCGGCGCGGGCTCGCTCCGGAGTTCAAGGCGCTGGCCCGCCTCTCAAATTCAAAATTCGCAGTCCGAAATTCGAAATGTCTTATCGTCTCTTCGTTCTCGCTGTCGGCTCGGCGCTCCAGGGGTCCTCGGGCCAGGGGTGCTTCGGGTAGCGTCCGCGCAGTTCCTTTCGCACCTCCGGGTAGGTGTTCTCCCAGAAACTGCGGAGGTCCTTCGTAAGCTGGACCGGGCGTCCGCCGGGCGACAGCAGCGCGAAGGTGACCGGAATCCTCGACGCGCCGAGACGCGGAGTTTCGGCCAGCCCGAAGAGCTCCTGGAGCTTCACCGACGCCAGCACCTGCCCGTCCTCCCGGTACTCCAGCCTAACGCGCCTTCCGCTCGGCACCGCGAGGTCGACTGGGGCGAGGCGTTCGACCTCGCGACGCATGTCCCACGGGACGAGCGCGTCGGCGTCGAGCCGCGGCGCCGAGACCTGCCCTTCGCACGCACGACGCACGGCTGCCCGCCAGTCGATTTCGATCCCCGCAAACCGAAGACGGCGAAATAGCTCCTGCGCCGCGTCATCGGGCCTCTCGTCGATCAGGGCCTGTGCCAGAACTGCCCCCGCGAGCTCCGGGTCCACCTTCGCATCGGTCTGCGAAAGGACGAGTTCGTCGTACCACTTGACCGAAGCGGCCTTCACTCGACGCGTGCGCGCATCGTAGCGATGGCGCAGCTCGATGCGCGTCGGGACCAGCCATTCCCTCTCGACCACGCTCGCCATCCTGACGAGCGCCTGCCCTCCGGCGCCGTGGTCGGCCCCGCCCACGTCCAGCGCGAGGAGGAATTCGCCTCCCGTGGCCCGGCTCTCGCGAGCGAGAGAGGCTCCACCGCCCGACGCGAGAAGCAGCCGGGGCGACCCCGCCTCACGCCGCATCGCTACGCGATCGGGGAAGCCGGCAAGCAATGCCCGTCGCAGCGGCACGGCGCCCCGCTCCCCGATCTCCCGGCGCGCGATCGATCCGATCTCCTGCGCCACCCGTCGAAGGGCAGGCGGGGCACTCGCGAAGCGGTCGACCAGCGACTGCAGGTCAGAGTCGGTCGACATGTCGCCCGGCGAAGCCCACTTCGCCCCTTCCGAGAGAATGACGCAACCTCGCGCTGCCTCGTCCGACGCACCGGACTCGACGAGGATCCTCCCGAGCCGCGGATGAAGGGGCAATCGTTGGAGCAACTTTCCGACCGGCGTGAGCTTGCCTGTCTCGATCGCACCCAGACGCTCGAGGAGACGAAGTGCGGAATCGATCCTGGCAGATGACGGAGACTCGAACCAATCGAACTCGCGCGGGTCGTCGCCCCAGGCGATGATGTCGAGCAGAGTCGAGGCGAGGTCGATTCGCGCGATCTCCGGCTCGCGATGCGGAGAGAGGATGTCGCGCGAGTCCCAGAGCCGGATGGCGCGGCCCGGAGCGACGCGGCCGGCCCGGCCTGCGCGCTGCTCTGCGGAGTCGCGCGAGATCCGTTCCGTAACGAGATGGTCGATTCCCGAGGCGTCGTCGTAGCGCAGGAGCCGATGAAGCCCGCTGTCGATGACGGTCGTGACCCCTTCGACGGTGAGCGACGTCTCGGCGATGTTCGTCGCGAGGATCGCCTTGCGCGTTCCTGACGGGGCCATCGCGGCCTCCTGCGCATCGACGTCGAGAGCTCCGTGCAACTCGTGGACGTCGAAGCGGGATCCGCGGGCACGAAGCTCGTCCGCGGCCTCCCGGATCTCGCGCGCTCCCGGGAGAAAGCAGAGCAGATGTCCGGCACCTTCGCGCTCCGCCCGGTGTGCCGCTTCCGCGACGCCTGCCCCCGGGGCGTACTCGACGTCGATCGGAAAGAGGCGGCCCGGCACGTCGACGATCGGACAGTCGAACAGGTACCGGCTCACCGAACGCGCGTCGAGCGTCGCCGACATCACGACGATGCGGAGATCGTCGCGCGCGAGACTCGCCTGCTTCGCGAGCGCGAGTGCGAGATCGGCATGAATGCTGCGCTCGTGAAATTCGTCGAGGACCACCGTATCGAAGTCGCTGAGCAGCGGATCCGACTGGAGCCTCGCCGTGAGGATCCCTTCAGTCGCCACCAGCAGCCTGGTTCCCGCCGAGAAGTTGCGCTCGAAGCGGATCTGCCACCCCACCTCACGACCGATCGTCCATCCCCTCTCCGCGGCAATCCGCCGGACGAGTGAGCGCGCGGCGACTCTGCGCGGCTGAAGGACGATCGTCCGGCCATCCTCGGCGAGTGCGGGGGGCACGCGCGTGGTCTTGCCGGCACCCGGAGGTGCAGTCACGACGAGGTAGCGCGCCTCGTCGAGCAGCGCGCGGATCCCCGAAATGTGCCCGTCGACCGGAAGTTCGATCATCCGCGACCATTATCGGTGTCAAGGCGCCGCCCCGCCACGCGAACGGAGCGTCGTCGGAGCATTGGCGTAGAATCAGGATCGCGCAAAAGGAGAACGAAGATGAAACGCTTCACAGTCGCACTGATCATTCTCGCGCTTTCGATCCCTGTGTTCGCCGGCGAGTTGAAGGGGATTTCGATGGCCGATCGCGTCACGGTCGAAGGCAAGGCACTCGTGCTCAACGGCATGGGCCTGCGCACGAAGATGACCTTCAAGGTCTATGTGGCGGGGCTCTACCTCGAGGCGCCCACCAGGAACGGCGACCTGGTCCTATCGTCCGAGGCCATCCGCCGCGTCGAGATGGTGATGATGCGCGACCTCGAAAAGGGCAAGATCATCGAGGCCGTCGAGACGGGCTTCGAGAAGAACAACAAGGCGAAGCTCCCCTCCCTGCGGGCGCGCCTCGATCAGTTCAACGCCGGCCTCACCGACCTGAAGGAAGGCGACAAGCTCATCATCACCTACGTTCCGGCGAGAGGAGTCACCGTACAGAG
>JAMPYE010000551.1 GCA_023700825.1 Thermoanaerobaculia bacterium
AGGGATTCATCGGTCGCCCGAGCACCCGGCGCGCCCCGGATTCCCGCTCGCCCGAGTACGTTGACTTCGTTGTCGAGCAGGTCACCGAGCTCCGTCGCGGCCTCGACGTCCTCGAGTCGCGGGACGACATCGACGCGACGCGCATCGCATACTTCGGCCCGAGCGCCGGGTCGTGGGCGGGAGTGATTCTCGCCGCGGTGGAACCACGATATCGATCGATCACGTTCGCCGGCACGAAGCTGAGTCCGTCCGAGATCGGGGACGTCGCAGCGGCAAACCGCATCAACTTCGTCCCGCGAATCACCGCGCCGACGCTGATGGTGCAGGGACGCTACGACGAGACGGCGCCGCTCGCCACGCACGCCGAGCCCTTCTTCCGCCTGCTCCGCTCACGAAAGCGGCTCGAGGTGTTCGAGGGAAGCCACATCCCGCCGATCGACGTCTACGTTCGATTGGTCTCGGGCTGGCTGGACGAGACGCTGGGACCGGTCGGGACACCGCGCTGAGAACAGTACACCCTCGCGTGTGGAGCTGACGACTCGGAACGACGCGATGAGGATCGAGCACTCGATCGCAACGGGCTTCGAGAGGAGACCGAGGCGGGACTGGAGGCGTCCGGCCACTCGGCCTAACAAACACTGCCAGCCACGCACTCCTCACTCCGTCTCCTTGCCGGCTCGAGGAGTATGAACTTCGTCGGGGACACCGACGTGGAGAGCGCGGTGGGCAGTTCGCGGTGAGGCGCCTCCGCGTCAGCCCAACGTGATCCCCGGGGGCCGCGTGACCTCGACCGCCCCGGGGTCGTATAGGGGAGTGACTGTCCAGCCCTGCTGCACTTGCGGGATGTTCGTAAATGCATCTCCGACGTCACACGACAACCGGCTCAACTGCCGGCACGAGGAATCGATGAATCTCATACTCGCCTTGCTTCTGATGGCCACAGATGCCGCACCGCTCGCCGGGACGCTCTGTTTCGATGGCGCTCGTGAGTGCGTCGCCACCAGTGGAACCAGGATCGACGTTGCGAAACACGACGCGCAACGCGCGTACACCTGGGCGAGTGAGGACGGGCGCACCGTCGTCGTCGGAGAGCTGCAGCCGGACGTAGAGCGCATCGATCTCGCGTTGCCTTCCTCGCCCGGTGAGACGGATCCCCGTCGCCAGGCCGTCACCCTCTCCGTTCGTGGCGACGCGGGCCGAGGCTGGCCTGCGGACGTCGGCTTTACGCTGAAGCAATCGAAGGAGAAGTCCTGGACGTGGACGCTTCCCGCGGGCTCGACCAAGGGCGAGATGACGATTCATCTGCCGGCCGGAGAGTATAGGCTGTGGGCTGAGGCCAAGCGACACCGCTCGGCCTCACGGCAGATCCGCGCGAACGAAAACCTGGATCTCGGTCAGGTCACGCTCGACCCGCTCCCGTCGATCTCCGGCCGCATCACGAGACTCGACGGGGAACGAATCGTCTCCGTCGCGGGGGCGAGGATCGCATTATCCGACGGCAGGATCGCAACCACGGCAAACGAGCAGGGCGCGTTCCGCGTCGAACTGCCTGAACCGATCCCCGAGGAGATCAAGGTGACGAGCCCCGGCCTCGGCGTACGCATCGTCCCGCTCGAGCGCCTCGGCTCCGAGAACGATCTCGGCGAGATCCGGCTGGAGGCGGGCGTGAGGCTTCGCCTCGAGCTCGACCGTACCGGCGAGGCGCGTGACCAGACCATCCGGGTTCGTCTGCAGAAGCGAGGCACACGCTACGAACACTCACCCGTGACGAGCCGGAAGATGCGCCCCGAACAGGAGTCGATCGAGCTCGCCGACCTGTCCGCGGGCGACTACCTGGTTCTGCTCGAAGGCGATCACGAGCTCGAGCGTTTGGTCCTACCCGTCGAGATCGGCGCCGCGAACGTGACGAAAAGGGTCGAGATCCATCCCTGGGTTCTCGAGGGGACGGTCGCGATCGGTGAAGAGCCGCTTCGCGAGGGCACGGTCAGGCTCACGCCTTACAACCTCGGACCGACGTGGGAGGCCACGGTTCCGACCGATCGGGACGGACGCTTCCGCGGCACGTTCTGGCAGACGGGCCGCCTGAATGCCCTTGTCAAAGTCTCCGATGCCCTCGGCGGGCTCATGTACACGGAATCCCCGGAGCTGGGAAGCGATCCGTCGAGGTGGGACATTCGTTTCAGGAAACGAACGATCCACGGACGGGTGCTCGACGCCGAAACAGGCGGCGGCGTCGGAGCCGTCAAGCTCAAGCTGCAAACTGAGACGGCCGGCGGAAGCCGGGGCTACTCCTCGGTACAGGTTGCAGAAAACGGCGCGTACGAAATCGCGGCGTGGCAGGACGCCGTGTACGATCTGACCGTCGCATCAGAGGAGTACCTGTCGAAGACGACGAGCGTCGCGCTGACCGACTCCGACGGCTCCCGTAAGGTCGATATCGCACTGGAGCGCGGAACGCGCGTCACGCTCGCGGTCGTCTGGACATCCGGCCAGCCAGTTGCCGAAGCGCAGATTCTCGAGGGCGTGGCTCGTGACGGCCACAACGCCGAACTGTTTCACAAGACCGACGCAGCCGGGCGCCTGCCACTCCGTGTCGCATCCGGCCAGACGAGGGTTCTCTACGTGCTTCCGCGTGAAGGCTCGCTCGCCGTGGCGCGGGTCGGAGCGGCGGGTGCGGGAGACAAGCCGGTGCGCGTCGAAGTCCTGCCTCCCACCGGGACACTGCAGCTGGAGTTGCAGAATGCCGACGGCAAGGGCGCGGACGGCTTCGTCATGTTGCGTTACAACGGAGAGTGGATTCCGTACCCGGTGAGCGGCCGGATGCGGGGCGCGCGGATCGCGGAGGGAAAGCGGGAGTTCTACGGTCTGCCCGCGGGAGCCTGGGAGATCTGGGCGCTCGCGCCGACCAACGTGCCGCGGTCCATACCGAACAGAGTTCCGACCCATGCGCCGGTGAGGGTGGGTGTCGCTTCCGGCGTGACGAAGGCCGAGGTAACGGTCGTCGCCATCCCGTTCGATTGAGCGCACTCGCCTGAGAGTCAGGCGCAGGGAACGGGCAGGCCATCGGGGGTCATCCCCAATGGCTCAGGCCACTGGATCTGACCCCGCGAATCCCTGGTTCTATTCGTCGATGACGAAGGTCACCATCAGGTTGACCTGGTACTCCGTGATGGTGCCTTCACTGATGCGGACCTTCTGTTCCTTGACCCAGGCGCTGCGCACGTTGCGCAGCGTCTTGTTCGCGCGGGCGATGCCGTTGACGAGGGCGTCCTCGAAGCTCTTGTTCGAGATGGCGCTGATTTCAGTGATCTTGGCGATGGACATCACATTCTCCTATTCGGTCGGACGTGAGATACCGGCCCGAGTGCTCATGGCGTCTCCCTGGCGAG
>JAMPYE010000030.1 GCA_023700825.1 Thermoanaerobaculia bacterium
AACGTACATTCTGACCGCGGGCACGTTTCACAAGGATTTGCTCTTCTCCGATACCCGGAGGCTCGATCTCCTGAACGACACGATCATCTCGATCGCATCGTCGATGAGCATCGATCTCCAGTCCTGGTCGGTGTTCGCGAACCATTACCATCTCGTTGCGGAGCTTCCGGAGAATCTCTTGCGGTCGTTCGTGCAGAAGCTGCACTCACGCAGCGCCATCGCGTTGAACGCGATCGATGGCACTCAGGGACGGAAGGTGTGGCTTCAGTATTGGGACCCGCTGATCACGAACGAACGCTCGTGGCTTGCGCGCATGCGATACGTAATCGAGAACCTGGTAAGGCACGGGTTCGTGGCGGATGCGTCGGACTATCGCTGGTGCTCTGCGGCATGGTCCGAAGCGACGGCGCACCCGTCGCTGTTTGATTCGGTGATGCACTTTCCGATCGAACGAGTGAGCGTGCGCGATCCGTTTGATTCCCAGCTTAGGAACGACGAGGTCGATGTGCGTAGCGGAGGGTGAGCCGGCGTTGCACGCCGGCCCGCGAAAGCTTCGCTTTCGCACTCCACATGGGTGCGAGCGGGGCGCTTCGTGGCGAGGGTCGAAGCTGCGTTTCGACCGCGAAAGCTTCGCTTTCGCACTCCACATCAGCCGAGCTTGACCTTTCGTGGCTGGCGTCTTTCGAACACGACGAGTTCGTCGTAGCGAGCCGCTCGCACCAGCGCGAGGCTCTCGGTATAGCCGGCGCCGACCTCTTCGGGCGCGTGCGCGTCGGAGGAGAGGACGATCGGGATTCCGCGCTTCTTCATCTCGCGGAGAATCGCCGGAGCCGGATAGATCTCGGCGACCGGCTTGCGGAGCCCGCCCGTCGATACCTCGATCGCCACGCCTGCGTCCTTCGCGAGATCGAGCGTCTCTGCGACGACGGCAGTGAGGTCCTCCTCGGGGAGGAAGCCGAACTTTTTCGGCAGATCGAAGTGCGCGAGGATGTCGAACACGCCGAGACGAATCGCGCGCTGGATGTTGGCGAAGTAGCGCCGGTAGATTTCCGCGACTCGCTCCTCGCGGTACCGGTGGGCCTGGTCCGGATCGTCGATCAGCCAGCCGTCCATGAAGTGCACCGACCCGAGGACGTAGTCGAAGTCGTAGCGCGAGAGGATCGCCCGCAGCTCGTCCTCGTGTCCGGCGATGTAGTCGGCTTCCACCGAGACGCGCACGTCGATCCGGCCGCGATACTCCTCGCGGACTTCGAGCATCTCCGAGTAGTGCGCGTCGAACTGATCTTCGGCCATGGCCCAGCGCGGATCGCGGTCGCCGGCAGGGGCGAAGTAGAGCCAGAGATGATCGCTGAGGCCGATGTCGGTGATGCCTGCCTGCAGCGCCGCGTCGACGTACTCACGCATCGTGCCGACGGCATGGCCGCAGCGGAAGGTGTGGGTGTGGTAGTCGGTGATGGTCATCGCACCTGCGATTCTAGCCTCACGCTCTCCATCGAACTTCGAACCGGCAGTGTTTTTCGTCGCGGCAGGCGCAGCTGGTTTCCTCGACGGAGACGCCCGTGCCCCCGGCGATGCGAACGCATTCTTCGTAGAGGCCGAGTGAAGCCTCGCAGAGAAGCGGGCTGAAGCAGCGCCAGTACCGGTGCGTGATTCGACCGAGGCCACCGCCGAGGCTCTCCCAGGTCAATGCGCCGAAGTCGGTGAACTGACTCTGCAGTAGCGCGACGTGGCGGAGGAACGAGTGCGGGTCTTCGCGAAAGAGGGACCGGTGCAGCTGTCCGAGGTTCGTGGCTGCCGAGAATCGGCCGACGCTCCGCATGACGGAGCGCCCGCCCGAGCCGATCGTGGCGACGATCGCGCGGTCGAGGTCGATCATCGTCTGGAGCGGGTACCAGGAGGTCGCGTAGATCGTGGAGGAGAGTTCGGTGACCCGTGCGGCGGGCATGGCGTCGAGGAGTGCCTTGAACTGGTCCATGGTGGCGTGCTCGCGCGCCCAGCGAAGATGCGCGCGAAGGACGGCACCCTTGATCCGCCCGCCCGCCGTGTATTCGCGCACCGGGTCGCGGCGAGACTCGAATCGGTCTTCAGGGATGGCGCTGCAGATGGCCGAAGTCATGTCGAATGCTCCTTCCCGTACGGGAGGAGTATCGGGCGGCGAGGTCGCAGGCTCGATGCAGCGAGCGTAAAGAAGAGGGTAATTCGCAGGGACGGAAGGGTGGTCGGACGCGGTCAGCCCTTCTTGTTCTTCTTGCCCTTCTTGGCCTTCTTGCGGATGGTGGCCGCTTCGGCGATTGCGTCCTCGTAGTCGCCGACGGCGACCGCCTCGCGGCGGGAGGACTCGATGAAGCGCTCCTGGCTGCGGAGGGCGGGCTGGCCTTCCGCCGGCACGCGCCGGATGCTGGTTCCGTCGGCCTGCAGATCCCAGCTCTTCACGTTGTCGGCGAGCGTGGTCGCGAGGATCTCGTCGCAGATTCGGGCGCGGATCTTCGGGTCGATGATCGGCCAGGTCACCTCGATGCGGCGCGAGAAGTTGCGCTGCATCCAGTCGCCACTCGCAGCCCAGACCTCGGTCTGCCCGTCGTTGTGGAACGAGAAGAGCCGCGAGTGCTCGAGATAGCGGTCGACCAGTGACGAGACCCGGATGTTCTCGCTGATGCCGAGCAGCCCGGGGACGAGGCAGCAGATGCTTCGCACGAAGAGGTGGATCTTCACGCCGGCGGCGCTCGCGGCGTAAAGCGCGCGGATGACCGCGGGGTCGGCGAGGGAGTTGAGCTTTGCGACGATCTTCGCCTCGCGCCCTGCCGCCGCAATCTTCGCTTCCCGGTCGATCGCGTCGACGAGCCAGCGCTGGTAGTCGAACGGGGCGACCACGAGACGTTTCCAGCGCGGCCGCGTCGATTCCTGCTCGAACACCTCGCGGATCGTGGCGACGCTGTAGCCGGTGAGGAGATTGAACAGGCTGGACGTGTCGGCGCCAAACGCTTCGTCGCAGGTCAGGAGGTCGATGTCGGTGTAACTGCGCGCCGTGTTGACGGTGTAGTTGCCGGTCGAGAGGTGGACGTAACGCCGCAGGTCCTCCCCCTCGCGACGGACGACGAGCGCCATCTTGCAGTGCGTCTTGATGCCGACGAGGCCGTACACGACCTGCGCGCCCGCTTCCTCCAGCCTGCGCGCCCACTCGATGTTCTTGTGCTCCTCGAAGCGCGCCTGGAGCTCGATGACGACAGTCACCTGCTTGCCGGCGTTCGCGGCTGAGAGGAGCTTCTCGATGACCGGTGAGCCCTCGTCCGTCTGGTAGAGCGTCTGCTTGATCGCGACGACGTCGGGGTCGGTCGATGCCGCGTGCAGGAACTCGACGATCGCGCTGAACGAATCGTAGGGGCGGTGCAGCAGCACGTCGCCGCGCCGGATGATCGAGAAGATGTCCTCGGAGGTCGCAAGCTCCGCGGGCATCCGCGGGTTGAACGGCATGTCGAGGAGCGACTCGTCGTCGATCCGGTCACAGAGCTCGAGCACGTCGCCGAGGCGCGGGAGCCACGAGACCGCGAAGACGTCGTCTCGCGTGATCCCTCCCGCGTTGACGAGCAGCTCGACGACCTCGTCGGGGGCGCCTGCCTCGATCTCGAGGCAGACGACGTCGCTTCGCTCGATGCGACGGAGCTCCGCCTCGACCGATTCGCGCAGGTCCTCGACCTCGTCGTCGCGCAGCAGGAGCTCGGCGTTGCGGATGAAGCGGAAGCGGGTCGCGTGCCGCACGGTGAGCGTCGGGAAGAAGCGCGCGAGGTGCCGGATCAGCAGCTGGCACTGCGCAACGAAGCGCCGCCCGTCCGCGAGCTCGACGAATCGCGGGATCGCGTGCGGGAGCTTGAAGAGAACGATGTGGCGCTCTCCCTGGCGCGACTCGACGACCACCGCGAGGTTCACGCTGAGGTTCGCGAGCAGCGGGAACGGGTGACCGGGGTCGATCGCGAGCGGCGTCAGCAGCGGCGCGATGTGGCGGTCGAAGTAGTCGTCGAGGCGTCGCTGCTCGGAAGGCTTGAGCTTGTCGACCTCCTCGACGCGGATGCCGTGCCGGGCGAGCTCGGGTACGATCGAGCGCTCCAAGCACTCATAGATGTCGCCGAGCAGTCCGCGGCAACTCTTGCGGATCGCGTCCAGCTGCTGCTGCGGAGTGAGCCCGTCAGGAGAGCGGTCCGTGATTCCGGTGTCGATCAGGTCGCGGATCTCACCGACTCGCACCATGAAGAACTCGTCGAGGTTGCGGGAGGTATAGCCGAGGAACTTGAGGCGTTCGAGGATCGGAACGGCCGGGTTGCCGGCCTCGGCGAGGATCCTGCGCAGGTAGTCGAGCCTGCTCAGCTCGCGGTTGAAGAGCACCGTCCGGGTTCCGCTCGATCGCGACATCCCGTCCTGCGCAGCCGCGGAGGATTTCTTCTTCCTGGACTTCTGGTGATCCTTCGTCCCCATTCCGCCGCCCTGACCCCGTCAATACTTGTGCAGAGAGCATAGTCGAGAGAAGCCCGGCCCGGTAGCCCCTGCGCTCAGCATTCCAGCTTCTCCGGATAGTGACGCGCACCCGAACGCGGAGGGAATCGCCCCGCTACTCGATCACCGCCGTCTCCGCCCCTTTCGGCGCGGGCGGGTACTTCATGTCGAGCGATTCGAGCGTTTCCACGAGGACGTTCGCGATGACCCAGTTCCGGTACCACTTGGCGTTCGCCGGGATGACGTGCCAGGGCGCCCAGTCGGTGCTGGTCTTGCGGATCACGTCCTGGTAGGCCACCTGGTAGTCGTCCCAGAGTTTTCGCTCCTCGAGATCGCCGAGGCTGAATTTCCAGCGCTTTTCCGGGGTGTCGCGGCGCTCTTCGAGACGCGCCTTCTGTTCGTCCTTGCTGATGTGGAGGAAGAACTTCACGACCTTCGTCCCGGTGTCGGTGAGGGTCTTCTCGAACTCGTTGATCTGGTCGTAACGGCGGCTCCAGACAGCCTTCGGGACGATCTTGTGGACTCGCACGACGAGCACGTCCTCGTAGTGGCTCCGGTTGAAAATCACGATCTCGCCGTTGCCCGGGACCTGCTTGTGGATGCGCCACAGGTAGTCGTGCGCGAGCTCCTCGGCCGTCGGCACTTTGAACGAAGCGACGCGGATTCCGAGCGGGTCGACCGCGTTGAACACTCCGCGGATCACGCCGTCCTTGCCCGAGGTGTCCATGCCCTGCAGCACGATGAGAACGCGGCGCTTCCCTTCCGCGTAAAGCAAGTCCTGAAGCTCCTCCAGTCGGGGATTGAGCTCCTCATCGAGGACTTTCCGGCCCTCTTTCTTGCCGCCGTCGAAGAGGGAGGTGTCGTCGGGATCGATGTCCGAGAGCTGGAACTTCGACCCGGAAGTGATTTTGTAGCGATCCATGGGAGGCCTCCGTAGGGGGGGATTGTATAGGGAGGCGAGAGGCGAGGAGCAGGCCAAAGGTCAAAGCAGGCGAGAGGCGAGGAGCAGGCTGGGCGACGCGGGGCTGGCGGCGTCGCGTAGCGACGGCAGAACTTAGCCCCCGGTCCCGCTCCGCGGGACCGGGGGAACTGGAGCCGGTCTTTGTCGCGTCGCGTAGCGACGCTGGAACCAGGTCGGTGGCAGGTACGGGCCGGCCAGGGGACGATTGTCAGAAGAAAGCCGTTGGGAGGGGTAACTCTCTCAATTCTCGATTCCCAATTCTCAATTCGGCCCCCGCCACCGCCTGCCATAGAATAAAACGCCATCGGGCCTGCGTTTGCCCGTTTCGCCATTAGATTCTGTGAAGGAACCAGACATGAAGCCTGAAATTCATCCCAAGTACCACCAGGTCAACGTCCACTGCGCGTGCGGCGAGACCTGGACGACCGGTTCGACCAAGACCGACCTTCGCGTCGAGATCTGCTCGAAGTGCCACCCGTTCTTCACGGGCAAGCAGAAGCTCGTCGACTCCGCTGGGCGCGTCGATCGCTTCCAGAAGCGCTACGCGACCAAGGACAAGGCGTAATGCAGGGACTCCGGCGGAGCTGGGCAGCCACGGCCCGCTTGTCGGCCGGGCTCCTGGGCTCGATCACGAACGGTCTGACGGCCGGTACCGACGCGAAGTCGGATCGGAACGTCGACATGCTGATCGGGGGCCAGGCGGTGATCGAGGGCGTCATGATGCGCTCGCTCACCGGCTACGCCGTGGCCGTCCGCCAGCCGGACGGTGGAGTCGCGCTCCGGAACGACAAGCTCGTCTCGGTGACGAAGAAGTACCCGATGCTGCGCTTTCCGGTGCTGCGAGGCTCGGTGGTGCTCGTCCAGTCGCTGATTCTCGGCATCCGCGCCCTGAACTTTTCCGCGGCCGCCTCGGCGGTCGACGAGGAAGGCGAGCAGGAGCTGTCGAACTGGGCGATCGCCTCGACGATGGCGTTCGCCTTCGTCCTCGGGATCGCGCTCTTCGTGCTCGCCCCGCTCGGCGTCACGAACGCGATCAAGCACTACCTCCTCCCGGGGATGGGCCATTTCGCGTACAACGTGATCGACGGCCTGTTCCGCGCGCTCTTCTTCTTCGGCTACGTGCTCTCGATCTCAATGATGGACGACATCAAGAGACTCTTCCAGTATCACGGCGCCGAGCACAAGACGGTCTACACGTTCGAGGCGCAGGAGGAGCTGACGGTCGAGAACGCCCGCGGCAAGTCGACGCTTCATCCCCGCTGCGGGACGAGCTTCCTGCTCTTCGTGATGGCGGTCTCGATCTTCGTCTTTTCGCTGATCCCGTCCACCGCGCCGTTCGTCGTCAAGTTCGGCGGGCGCGTGGTGCTGCTGCCGCTGATCGCGGGGATCGCCTACGAGATCATCCGCTTCTCGGCGCGGCATCTCGACAGCAAGCTCTGCCGTGCGCTCATCGCCCCGGGGCTCTGGCTCCAGCGGATCACGACGAAGCCGCCCGACGACAAGCAGCTCGAGATCGCAATCATCGCGCTCCGCGAGGCGCTCGTGTACGACGCGGTGGAGCCTCAGCGCGCTGCCGTTGCTTAGCTGACCTGATTCAAATTCGGCGGGAGGACGCGACGCGTCTTCCCGCTTTTTGTTTGCCCGGAATTCGAGGAGTCAGAGATGTTCGACAAACTCACCGAGATCGAAAGACGCTACGACGAACTGCAGCAGAAGGCGGCCGACCCGGCCATCGGCGCGGACGTGAAGGCGTACCGCGAGACGATGAAGTCGATCAAGGAGATCGAGGAGGTCGTCTCCAAGTACCGCGAGTGGAAAGCGGCCGAACGGCAGCTGCGCGAGACGAAGGAGTTGATCTCCGGCCTTCGCGCCGAGGACGAGCTCCGCGAGCTCGCCGAGGTGGAGCTGGCCGAGCTCGAGGCGCTGGTGCCGAAGTTCGAGCAGGAGATTCGCGTCCTCCTTCAGCCGAAGGACCCGAACGACGACAAGAACGTCTTCATCGAAGTCCGCGCCGGCACGGGCGGTGACGAGGCGACGCTCTTCGCGGCCGAGATCGTCCGCATGTACACGCGCTACGCCGAGCTCCGGAAGTGGAAGGTCGACCTCACCGACGTGAACTACTCGTCGGTCGACGGCTTCAAGGACGCGACGCTGATGATCCAGGGCGACAAGGTCTACTCGCGGATGAAGTACGAGTCGGGCGTGCACCGCGTGCAGCGCGTTCCGAAGACCGAGACGCAGGGGCGCATTCACACCTCGGCGATCACCGTCGCCGTGCTCCCCGAGGCCGAGGACATCGACATCCAGGTGAACGAGAAGGACATCCGGATCGACACCTTCTGCTCGTCGGGCCCCGGCGGACAGTCGGTCAACACGACGTACTCGGCCGTGCGCATGACGCACATCCCGACCGGCGTGGTCGTCTCCTGCCAGGACGAGAAGTCGCAGATCAAGAACCGCGAGAAGGCGAGGAAGGTGCTGATGGCGCGCCTCTACGAGATCGAGCGGTTGAAGCGTGAGGTGGAGCTCTCGGTGACGCGGAAAGGGATGATCGGCTCGGGCGACCGCTCGGAGAAGATCCGCACCTACAACTTCCCGCAGGACCGGGTGACCGACCACCGTATCGGCCTTACCGTCCACAACCTTCCGTCGATCATGGAAGGCTACATGGACAACATCATCGAGCCGCTGATCTCCCACTTCCAGGCCGAGCGGCTCCGCGAAGCGGTCGAAGCGAAGGCCTGAGCTGGCGCCGTGACCCAGCGGAATCGAGAATTGAGAGATGACGGCAGGTCGTCCGTCGGGAAGAGGTGCACGCGATGAAGGCTGGAGTCGATGCGATTCTGCGACGGGCGCAGGCGGAGTATCTCGATTCGCTGTTGCCCGAGAGTGACGCGCTGCTGGCGCTGATGGAGCGAGTCGCGGCAGACGACGGGCATCCGATCGCCGATCGCGAGGTGGCGCAGTTGATGCGCGTCGTGCTCGCGACGAGCGCGCCGAAACGGATCCTCGAGATCGGGACGAACATCGGCTACTCGGTCGTCGTCATGGGACGCGCCTGCCCCGACGCGAGGATCGAGACCATCGAGATCGACGGTGCGACGCTGCGAAGCGCCGAGGAGTTCGCGCGACAGGCGGGGATCGCCGACCGCGTCACGTTCCATCACGGCGCCGCGCTGGAGGTGCTGTCGCGCATCGACGGCCCGTGGGACTTCGTCTTCATCGACTGTGTGAAGACCGAGTACTCCGGCTATCTCGACGCGGTGAGCGACCGGCTCGCTCCGGGCGCGGTCGTATTCGTCGACAATTTGCTCTGGGGCGGGCAGGTCGCCGAGGGGGCGAAGAGCGACGACCAGCGCGCTTCGACCGATGCGCTTCGCGCGTTCAATCAGCGCTTCGTGAGCGATCCCAATTTCGTCGCGACGATCGTGGCGGTGGGCGACGGCGTGGGGATTGCGGTGAAGCGGTAGGGACGCCGTACCTCGCAGACTTCATTTGAAGTTAGAAGTTAGAACGTAGAATCTCGAACCCAGAAAGATGACGGCGAGGCTGCCCATTTCTGGGTTCAAGATTCTACGTTCTAACTTCTAACTTCAAGTCCTCTTCACATGCGCGCGCCGCCCGGTGCTTTCACTCGAATCTTTCAGTTCGTGGAGCAAACGAAAAGGGCCTCCGTCTCCGGAGGCCCTTCGGTCTTGATGCTTTGAACGGTTGCTTACTTGACCATTCCGCGAACCGGAATCTCGGTCGTCGGCTTGATCGGATCGCTGGTGAAGATCTTCAGCTTGCCGTCGAACTCGCCCGGCTTGGTGCCCTTGACGACCTTGACGCTGACCTCGAAGATGCCGGCCTGATCGGTCGATTTCGCCTCGGCGGTGATGCCGGGGATGTTCGACTCTACCTTGCTGACCTTGAAGGCATCCATCTGCGCGCGGTTGTTGGACTGCACGGTGATGACGCGCTCGGCCTGACCCATCTCGGTCGACACTTCGCCGAAGTTCACGACGCTCGGCGCCACGATGTACGTCGGGCGAACGACGCCGCTGAGGCTGAGGCGGTACTCCGGCTGGAACTTCGAGTTCGTCTTGAAGACGATCTTGTCGGTCAGCGGGCCGACCGGCGTGGTGCTGCCGCCGACGGTGACGTCGACCTTGTACTGGTTCTGGCCCGCCCGGCCGGCCTTGATCCGCTCGGAGTCGAGCGCGATCTTGGAGTGCTTGACCTTCACCCACTCACCCGGAGTGGTGACGCTGAGGATTTCGAACGGCGCCTCGTCTTCGGAGTAGAGCGTCACGCTCTGCGTCTGCTCTTCGCCCTGAAGGAGCGTGTAGCGAACGAAACCGGCCGGATACGCCTCGACGTACGGCTTGACTGTCGCGGCGATCGAGACCTGCGCGGCAGGCGTCTCGGGGTCGTTCGACTGGATCGTCACGGCCTTCGAGATCGGGCCGGAGAAGTTGGTGGTGTCGACGTGCGCGGTGATCTTTCCGCTCTGGCCCGGCTTGATGAGCTTGTCGAAATCGGCGACGGTGCAACCGCAGGTCGGGTTCGCGCTCTTGATCTCGAGGTCGGCGGTGCCGGTGTTCTTGATGACGAACGACCAGTCGAGCATCTGTCCCTTCGGAACGGTGCCGAAGTCCTTCACCGGCTCGACGAGGGTGATCTTGGGCTTGGCCGCGGACGCGTCCGCGGATTTCTGCTGGGCGAACGCCCCGCCCGCCAGTGTCAGCGTGGCGAGCGCGATGAGCGCCATCGAAACGAAACGCTTCTCAACCATGGGTTACTATCCTCCTGCGATGTTGGACCGTTGTTGTTCCCGAGTGGGTGTCCGAACGGCTCGCAACATACCGCTCGATACCCGCTATTCCCCGGCACTTTTGAGCTAAAACATTCGAAAGACTCGACAAACGCGGTTCGAGATCGAGCTCTTACCGTGTGAGGAAGCCATGCCGCACGTTCGCGAAATCGACTCCCGCCTCGAGAAGGTCTACCTCATCGGAATCTGCGGCACCGCGATGGCGTCGCTGGCCGGGATGCTCAAGGAGCGGGGATTTCAAGTCTCCGGCTCCGACGAGCATGTGTACCCGCCGATGTCGACGTACCTCGAGAAGCTCGGCATCGAGATCCTCGACGGGTATACGGGCGAGCATCTCGCGAAGTTCCGCCCCGACCTGGTGGTGATCGGTAACGCTGCTGCAAAGACCAACGCCGAGGCGGCGTGGGTTCTCGAACACGACCTGCCGTACACCTCCATGCCCGAGGCGATCCACGGCCTGTTCATCCGGGGGAAGCACTCGATCGTCGTGGCAGGGACGCACGGGAAGACGACGACCACCTCTCTACTGGCCTGGATGCTCGAGGCCGCGGGTCACAGCCCTTCGTTCGTGGTCGGCGGGATTCCGCTGAATTTCAACCAGAACTACCGGCTCGGGCGCGGGACGGAGTTCGTCATCGAGGGCGACGAGTACAACACGGCGTTCTTCGACAAGGGGCCGAAGTTCGTCCACTACCGCGCCGACACGCTGATCCTCAACAACATCGAATTCGACCACGCGGACATCTTCGACGGGCTCGACGCGGTCATCGAGGCGTTTCGTCTCGCGGTGACGGGCGTCGCGCCCGACGGCATGATCGTGGCCAACGGCGACGATCCGATCGTCGAACGCCTCCGCGCCGACGCGAAGGCGAAGTGGGTCACCTTCGGTTTCGGCGATGGCTGCGACTGGCAGGCGCGCGACATCGTCGCGGGGCCGGGACGCACGACGTTCACCGTGGTCGTGGACGGCCGCGAGTGGCACCGCGTCTCGACGCCGCTGTCGGGACGGCACAACGTCGCGAACGCGCTCGCGAACATTGCCGTTGCGCACCACCGCGGGGTGGGGCACCAGGCGATCTCCGACGGGCTCGGAACGTTCCTCGGCATCAAGAGGCGCATGGAGGTCCGCGGCGTCGTCCGGGGGGTCACGGTGATCGACGACTTCGCGCACCATCCAACGGCGATCGAGACGACGCTTCGCGGGGCGCGTGACCGGTATCCGGGCAGGCGGATCATCGCGCTCTTCGAGCCGCGCTCGATCAGCTCCAGCCGGAAGGAGTTCGAGGAGCACTACAAGCAGGCCTTCCTCGCTGCCGATCGCGTGATTCTCGCCCCGGTGTTCCACCGCCAGCGCTACGTGGAGCGCTACGGGATCGAGAAGATGATGTCGGTCGACGCGATCCTCGGTGCCCTGCGCGAGCAGGGGGTGTCGGCCGACCAGCTCGACGACTTCGACGAGATCGCGCGCGTGGTCGCCACCGAGGCCCGCGACGGCGACGTCGTGATCGCGATGTCGTCGGGCGCGTTCGGCGGCATTCACGAAAAGGTGCTGGCAGCGCTTGGCGCTGGCGCGCCGAATTGAGAATTGAGAGATGGCGGGGGCGCGAGTAACGCCCCACCGTCAGCCTGTAGTAAACCGCACAGTCACCATCGCTCAATTCTCAATTCCCAATTCTCAATTCCGGCCCTGCGGGACCGTGCCAGCTGCCATGGAATAGCAGGCCGGCCTGCCCCGTTCCCTGCCAGACCAGTGGTTTCCAGAGACAATCCCAAGATCAACAACCTGCAACAAGAGGAGTCTGCCCATGCCGGAGAAGAAGGCTCACGAGATCCTGCACAAGCACCAGATCGAGCTTGCCGACGTGGCCGACCGCAAGGTCGCGCTTCGTCACCTCCGCCAGATCGTGAAGACGGAAGACCTTCCGTTCGACGTCTTTCGCGAGATGGTGAAGCTTCGCAAGTAGCTCGCCCGAGCGAGCGTGCATTTGGAAGAAGGCGGCCCCCGGGCCGCCTTTTTCATTCCGGGCCCGTTTTTTTGTTAGAGTTCCGGCTCCCGGTGGCGGCATCACGCCAGCGGCAACCTCTCCTGGATATCGGAGGCAGCTTTGAAGTGGTTTGAAGATGCGAAGCAGAAGATCGCCCAGAAGGCATGGGACGAGCTCGAGGCCCTTTGGATGGCCCGGCTCGAAACAGACCCCACCTGCGTCGACGAGTTCCTCGTCCTTGCGAAGACGCTCCGGCAGAAGGACGAGCGTCAACGCGCCGACGCGCTGCTCGATCTGCTCGCCCAGGCGCTGCGCGAAGCGAAGGCCTGGCCCGAGCGCCTGAAGGTGCTCCGGGAACAGGGACGGCTCACGAAGCGGCCCGCCCTCTTCCGCGAGCCGCTCGAAGAGGCGCTCCACCACACCTTCGCCGACCGTCCGAGCTACCGCAAGGCGCTCGAAGCGTCGAAGTTCCACGACCCGCACGGCAACCCCGTCGAGAAGGCCGACAAGGTCGAGCTCTGGCTCACCTACGACGAGGGAGAGCTCTTCTTCATGGGCGGGCGCGGAGCCGGGATCGTCATCGAGCTCAACCCCGATCTTGGCGTCTGCCGCCTCGACTTCGAAAAGGACAAACGCGTCTCTGTTCCGCTGGGCGCCGCGCCGAAGTACCTGACGGCGCTCCCTCCCGGGCACATCCTCCGAAGGAAACTCTCCGACCCCGAGGGGCTCAAGGAGAGTGCCGCGAAGGAGCAGGCGAAGACGTTCGCCGAGTTGCTCAAGAGCTTCGGCCGGCCGATGACCGTCTCGGAAGTCAAAGACGCGATGATCGGCATCGTGAGCGAGGCGAAATGGGGCTCGTGGTGGACGGCGGCGCGCAAGCATCCGCAGGTCGTCGTCACGGGGACTGGAGCGAAGGCGACCTACACGTGGAACGACTCCGCGGAGCAGGCGGACGACCTGATTCGCGCCGAATTCGATTCGGCCGACCTCCGCTCGAAGCTCGATCTCGGCCGTAAGCACAGCGGGCGCAGCCAGGAGCTCGCCGACTACCTCGCGGCGACGCTCGCCGCGGGGGCCGAGAAGGCGGCGACGACCGATCCTGCGCTTGCGTGGGAGATCTTCGCGGTCCTCGAGAAACTCCCCGGCAGACACACCTCGACGTTCGACTCCGACGCGCTGCTCCGCGGCCCGCTCGCGGCCCGCATCGCGAGCGCGGTCTCCGACCGGCTGCTTCGCGTTCGCGCGCTGCAGAAAATCCGTCAGGAAAACCCCGACTGGTCGAAGGTCCTCGCCGAGGCGTTCTTCCGCGAGGAGGATCCGCGCGTGTTGACGACGATCGCCGAGCTGCTCGCCGAAAACGGGCAGGCGGCGATGAAGGACCGCCTGGTCGACGAGACGCTTCGCTACCCGAACCGTCACCCTCACGCGTTCTACTGGATCTGCAAGAATCTCGACGACGACGAGGCGCTGCCGATCCGCGGCGGCTACCGGCTGCTCTACCAGATCATCGACGCCGTCGGCTCCGACGAGTTCTCCTCCATCCGCGCGAGGATGCGCGATTTCTTCGACAAGGGCGGCCTCGTGATCCGCATCGTGATGCAGACCGACAACGTCGAAGAGGCCCGCAAGCTCCTCAACACCATCGAGCGTTACGGACAGGTCGAGGAGTACCGCCGCGAAAACGTGAAGAGCGCCCTGATCATGAAGTACCCGAGACTGCGCGAGCCGGAGGCCGAGCCGATCTACGCGACGCCCGACGCGCTCGCCGCGAAGCGGGCCGAGCTCGACCATCTCGTCAAGGTCGAGATCCCGCAGAACTCCAAGGCGATCCAGATCGCCCGCGAGATGGGCGACCTCCGGGAGAACTTCGAGTACAAGGCCGCGCGCCAGCGTGCCGAGTATCTCTCGGCGCGAGTCGGCGAGATCCAGGGAGAGGTTTCCCGCGTCCGGGTGCTCGACTCGTCCCAGGTCGACACGACCGAGGTCCGCATCGGCACGAAGATCGCGCTCCGCAACGGCGATTTCAGCCGCGAAGTCACGATCCTCGGCCCGTGGGAGTCGGCTCCCGAGCAGGGCATCTACTCGAACCAGTCCGAAGTCGCGAAAGCGCTCCTCGGTCACCGTCCCGGCGACATCGTCTCGTTCATGGGCAACGACTACGAGGTCACGACGATCAGGACGTGGAACGCGTAACGGCAGGCGAGAGGCGAAGGGCGAGAGGCGACGAGTAAGCGGCCGACTCGGTTTCTGCAGCAGCATGTGTCGAGGCGTGGAAACCGAAATGTCGAATGTCGAACGGAGAATGAAGAATCAGGCGCGTGCCGCGTGAGCGGCTGGCGCGGCGGGGTTTGATTTCTCGATTTTTCATTCCGCATTCGACATTTCGGTGTTCAGTCCGTAGGTGACCGCTTCGCCGCGCGAATGATGTCCCCCGCCTGCTCATCGCCCTTCGCCTCTCGCCTCTCGCCTGTTATTCTCTAGCTTCCGAATCAACGAGGAGGCTTTTCCCATGGCGTACATCATTGCGGAGCCGTGTATCCACACGAAGGACACCGCGTGTGTCGACGTTTGTCCGGTCGACTGCATTCACCCGCGGAAAGACGAGGGCGGGTTCGAAGCCGCGGAGATGCTCTACATCGACCCGGAAGTCTGCATCGACTGCGGCGCGTGCGAGCCGGCCTGCCCCGTGCAGGCGATCTTCCCCCAGGATCTGGTGCCGGAGAAATGGCAGCACTTCGTGCAGATCAACGCCGACTGGTACAAGAAGTGAATCGCGGCTCACTCGATCCGACGAGGCCCGCGCGCAGCGGGCCTCGTTTCTTTTTGGGCGAGATGCGGGTTTCGTGATCTGGCTCACGAAACGAAACGGCGTCTCGACGCATCTTCTCTTGATCACGGACAATCAGTGGCCGGCTCGGGGCGAGAATATTCAGGGCGCCCCCGGGGGCGCCCTCTGTCTGCGCGACGCCCTGCCGTCCTCCTGCGCTATGCTCCGCTCCGCGGCGTGACCCGCGTTCCTTCGGCCGATGGCGCCGAGCGGTCGCCGCAGCGAGAACGGAGGGGGCGAATCCATGAAAACCGCATTCATCGGCCTCGGGGCGATGGGCTATCCGATGGCTGGGCATGTCTCGAAATCGCACGAGATGATCGTGTGGAATCGCACGACGGCCGTCGCGGAGCGCCATGCGGGCGAG
Source organism: Thermoanaerobaculia bacterium (assembly GCA_023700825.1). Taxonomy (GTDB): domain Bacteria; phylum Acidobacteriota; class Thermoanaerobaculia; order Gp7-AA8; family Gp7-AA8; genus JACPDH01. The sequence goes on from JAMPYE010000030.1 coordinate 15,442, forward strand.
TACGGCACGAGGATGGCGGCTGACGTCGCCGACTGCGCCGCGGCCGACGTGATCTTCAGCTGTCTTCCGACGAGCCGCGAGATCGACAGCGTGGTCGACGCGCTCGCCGGGCGGCTTCGCAAGGGCCAGCTCTGGATCGACAACACCAGCGGCGACCCGGAGAGCGCCCGTGAGACCGCGTGCAGGCTTGCCGGGCTCGGAGTCGAATACGTCGACGCACCCGTGACCGGCGGCACGAACGGTGCGGCGGCCGGGACACTGACCGTCATGGTCGGAGGCTCGAAGGAGGGCTTTGCACGCGCGCTGCCGCTCATCGAGCTCTTCGGGAAGAAGATCGTTCACGTCGGGGCTGTCGGCTCGGGACACGCGATCAAGGCGATGAACAACGTCATGCTCGCGGCGAACATCTGGGTGGCGGGCGAGTGCCTCCTTTCGCTGAAGAAGATGGGGATGGATCTCTCGGTCGCCTTCGAAGTGCTCAACGCCGGCAGCGGCCGCTCGTTCGCGAGCGAGAGCCTCCTCCCGCCCCGGCTCGTCGAAGGGAAGTGGCCGCTCGCGTTCAAGCTGGCGCTTCTCGACAAAGACGTCAGGATCGCTGCGGAGACGGTTCACGAGCAGCATCTCTCGACCCCTGTGATGAACCTCGTCTCCAACCTTTACACCGCCGCCCGCCGCGACCTCGGCGAAAACGCCGACTACATCGAGGTGCTCAAGTACATGGCGAAGATGAGCGGGGAGGGGTGGGAAGGGTGAGGGGGCGCTGATTCCGGGGTTTCAACACATCGAATGCAGAACGCAGAATGCAGAATGATGAATGTAGAAAGGGGCCGCCGCAGGGTCGT